>CAYNXE010000169.1:0-3927 GCA_964400995.1 uncultured Odoribacter sp. | reverse complement strand
GTACTAATCCGGTGTTGCGCCAGCGTTCCTGTAAATCCCGAAATTCCTGGTAGGTCTTGTTCAAGGTTTCTTCTTTTTGTACCAGTGCTTTCAGTTCTTCGATGATTTCCAGCTTGATTTTCAGGTTCGCGTCCCGTTCCGCTTCTAGCTGGCGGGCCAGTGCGTTTTTCTTGTCCTTGTAGTGCGTGCAGAGCGAATTGAACCGTTCCTTGCTGTCGTTTTTGAATTCAAAGTTTTCCGGAAGCTCCCCGTCGGCAGTGAATGCGGCAAGGGCTTGCTCGTATTCTTTCTGGTATATGGATTCAAAAACGGCCGGCAGATTTTCCATAACCTCTTTCAACGCGGAAACCGGGTAGTCGTTCAGTAGTTTTTGGACTTGCTGTACGATTTCTGTACTGCTCAACGTCGGAAAGTCAATCTCCGGAATCGCTTTCTGTTCATTTTTCATCTCCTGTCCGTTCGTTTCTTCTTGTGTCGTTTCAACGGCGACGGGCGTTTCTGGGATTGCCGGCTGGTTGGCCTGTTCTTCCGGGTTCAGGTTCTTTTCTTGCTCCATAGTTTGTCAAGTGTTTAGTGTGTCCGTATCGTTCCGATACCTTATTGTTTTTTGAAGACTTGTGCTTGTCTCCGATTCCAATGTGATTGGATTCACGAAAATAGTTAAAAAATCCGAGAAAGACAAATAAATTTAGATTTACAATGGATGATTTCGGATTTTGCTTCAAAGCGTTTATCTTTGAATCTTCAAATCTGGGAAATATTTTAATGGATGTGAATGGCAGGAGTTGCGGTTGTCATATTGAATTGGAACGGTGAAAAGCTGTTGAAGGAATATTTGCCTTCGGTGGTGAGGCATACTCCTGCGGCAGTGGCTCGGGTGATTGTGGTGGATAATGCGTCGACTGACGCTTCGGTCGATGTTTTGCAACGGGAATTTCCGCAGGTGGAGAGGATGTGCTTTGATGTGAATTACGGGTTTGCAGGGGGATACAACAAGGCGATAGGGCTGTTGGAGGAGGAGATTGTGGTGCTGTTGAACAGCGACGTGGAGGTTGCGGAGGGGTGGCTGGAGCCGTTGGTGGCGGTGTTGGAGGAACATCCGGACGTGGCGGCGGTTCAACCTAAGATAAAATCCTGGCGAGACAAGTCGAGGTTTGAGTATGCGGGGGCTTGCGGCGGTTTTATGGATGAACTGGGCTTCCCTTTTTGCCGGGGGCGGATGTTGGAGGTCGTGGAAGAAGATGCCGGACAGTACGAGGATGCCGTAGAGGTGTTCTGGTGCAGCGGTGCGGCGCTGTGTATCCGACGCAAGGCGTATTTGGATGCGGGGGGACTGGATGAGCGTTTTTTTGCTCACATGGAGGAAATCGATTTGTGCTGGCGGCTTCGTAATGCCGGTTGGCATTTGCGGGTTTGTCCGCAATCGGTGGTGTATCATCTGGGCGGCGGTTCGCTACCTATGAATCATCCTCGCAAGTTGTTTTTGAATTATCGCAACAATCTGTTGATGCTATATAAGAATCTGACGCCTGTCGTATGGCGGCGGGTGAGCCGGAGACGGAAAGTACTTGACTTTCTGGCTTCGCTGGTCTTTTTGCTGAAGGGGGAGATGAAGAATGTGAAGGCGGTATCCCAGGCTTACCGGGAGTTTCGTATGATGAAAAAGGCTTATCGCCAGTCTGACGGCGAACATTCTGACTCTGACCCGTGTATCTATCGGGGAAGCCTCATTTTCCAATATTATTTTCATCGGGTTCGGACATTTTCCCGGCTTTGGAAATAAACTTTCGGTTTTCAAATTTGTCAATAGAATAATCAGTGGCAGAAAAATATGGATATGGCAGATGAAGATATCGTTTGTTTGTTCCGTGAAGGGAAACGGGATGCGGCTTTTCGCCTGCTTGTAGATAGGTACAAGGAGCGGCTGTACTGGCATATACGCAAGATTTTAATTGGGCACGAGGATGCGGATGATGTACTGCAAAACGTGTTTGTGAAGATTTGGCAAAGCCTGTCGGAGTTTCGTTTTGATGCGAGGTTGTACACGTGGATGTATCGGATTGCGACCAATGAGGCGTTGAACTTTTTGAATGAGAAACGTCGGAAGGTGTACGGGAATTCGGACGAGATATCCGTTTCCTTGGAGCATACGCTGGAAAGCGACCCGTTTTTTTCCGGTGACGATATCCAAAGGGAGTTGCAAAGGGCTATCCTGACTTTGTCGGAGCGGCAACGGGTGGTTTTCAATATGAAGTATTTTGACGATATGTCGTATGAGGATATGGCGCAGGTGTTGAATGTGGCGGTCGGGACGTTGAAGGCCACTTATCATCATGCGGTGAAAAAAATAGAAGCGAATTTGAAAATCGTAGATACGTTAAATTGATTTGCTATGGAGAATTTTGATGATAAATATAAAAAGAAGAATCCGTTTGCGGTGCCGGACGGGTATTTTGACGATTTGACGGAGCGGGTGATGAGGCGTGTCGAGGAAAAGAAGTCAAGGAAAAAGGTGCGCTTCTCCCGTTCTTATATGGGCTGGGCGGCTGTTTTTGTGGGGGCTTTGTTTGTGGTGCAGGTTTTGTATATGGTGACTGTTGGCAGGCAATTGCGGGAACCGGCCGTGTATGGGGTGGAGAGTGGAGAAAAGGATATATTTGACAGTCATTTCAATCCGACCAGTGACGAAATCATAGAGTATTTGGCGAGTGAAGAGGATGGTTACGAGTGGATGCTTGCCGGAATTTATTAATTCGTTGAAGTTATGAAGGTTTTATTCGTTGTCTGTTTACTGGCTTTTTGGGGAAGTGGAGCATTTGGACAAGGGAAGTTGAAGGAGGAGAAGAAGCGGGAGTTTGAAGCTCAAAAGGTTGCTTTTTTCACTCAGGAATTGGATTTGTCGCCTGCGGAGGCGGCGATATTCTGGCCTTTGTATAATGAAATGCAGAAAAAGAGGAAAGAAATTGAAATGCGGATTCACAAAGGAATTGAGGGAAATATGGCTTTGAACGCTACGGAAGAGCAGTACGCCGAGGCTGTCGGCAAACTTTTGCAGGAGGAAGCAAAGTTGCAAAAAGTGAAAGAGGAATATTATCTGGAAATGTTGGCGGTATTGCCGGCTTCCAAAGTCTGGAAGCTCGGGGGCGCGGAGCGTAAGTTCCGCCGGCAGTTGTTTGACAAGCTTTGCCGGGAATCTCCCTCAAAGAAATAATAATGTGTTTAAAAATTTGAACCAAAAGTTTGCAGGTTTGAAAAAATGTCCTACTTTTGTGTTCGCATTTCAGTGCAGCACATTTCTGGAGAGATGGGTGAGTGGCTGAAACCACCGGTTTGCTAAACCGACGAACCTGATTAGGGTTCCACGAGTTCGAATCTCGTTCTCTCCGCATCCCCGAAAAGACAGAAAGAAGTCAATAAAGGACAAATCCCGTAAAATCAATATTTTACGGGATTTTTTTATTGCTCATCGAAGACATCGAAAAGACATAAAAAGCCCCTAAAAGACAAAGTACCGTTACTAAATCGTTACTAAAAAACGAGGCGATGATTTTAGTAACGGATAGTGTCCAAAAAAGTGTGTAAGTCTGGCGGCTTGTCAAAGGGTGGCAATCTCTTCTGGAGTCAAGCCGGTTGAAGCTGCGATGTCTTGTGCGGAAAGGCCTAATTTTTTCAAATTGGAGGCAATTTGTTGTTGTGTTTCAATTTTTCCTTCAGCTCTTCCTTCAATTCTTCCTTCCTCTCTTCCCTCAATTCTACCTTCTTCCCGACCTTCGATTCTCCCTTCCGCTCTGCCCTCAGCCCTCCCCTCGGCTTTGCCTTCACGGATGGCTGTGTCCATTACGCTGCGCTGTACCCTTAAGTCCTCGATGTTACGCAGGTAGGCGGCCTTGTCCACTTTGGTCAGACCGGCGAACCTCAGGCGTTCGC
>CAYNXE010000168.1:0-5512 GCA_964400995.1 uncultured Odoribacter sp. | reverse complement strand
CGTCGTGTCACGGAAAGAGACAAAGCGAACAAAGTCCGCACTTTTATCCACCACCTCCGGAGCTGCACCGCGCAACGTATAGATAATATCCGTCCGGTTCAGCAAATTGGCGTTTCCGGAAACACTCAGATCGGAAAACATACCTGCAATCCGGGACTGAATATCGGCATAAGCCCTGCCATAAATCAAAGAGGTCTCATTTTTCCGGACATTGACCAGCTCGAAATTGCGTGCCTCCACCGCCACATCCATATTCATCCGGTCAAAAGGCGTCAAGGCGACATACCCGTTCAGCAACAGAGGGCTATTGTCCGGCGCAAAGAGGCGATATTTGCGGAATCCGATCCGCTCGTCCCGCACGTCAATTCGGGCCGTGTCCAGCCGGAAAACGGTACCCAGCATCACCACATCCGCCGTTCCCTCCCGGAAAGCCAGAGCACCGTTTATCCGGGGAGCGTCCGCCGTTCCGCGGAAATGCACATTCCCCGTCAACTCGCCTCCCAACCTCACCAAACCGGCAGACACAAAAGCATTCGCGACAGACAAAGGCACGGAAGGCAACTCCGCGTCAATCTCCACATTGCGGTCTCCGGACGTCGAAAACGTCCCCTGCGCCACGGCACGGCGAACACTGTCCAAATTCAGCTCAAAATGCACCGCATGATCGGTAAAACGATTGCCGGCAACATACTTCAGTCCCAAATCCAGCGTACCAATCCGCTGCCCCCCATACCCCAGTCCGGCAATCCGGACACCTCCGTCAACCCCCGCTTCCTGCCGCCGGGTGTACAACAAAAGACTCGTATGCAACACCCCGTCCACCTGCGGCATAAACGGCACCATCCGGGACAAACCCGCCAAATCGACTCCCGCCATTTCCACCTGCAAACGCTCGTGCTCATCCCCCCGGTTATCCAATGACCGAATGCGCACCAATCTATCCTGATAAGCCATATTCAAATCCGCCCGTATCCTGCCATGCGGTCCGATTTCCACCCGATTGTCCGCATTGACCTCCCAGCGGCTGTACCCCAGCACCGTATTCGTCGGGAAAAAACCGAACACGACCGACGAATCACCGATAACGGTATTGACCCCCAAATCAAAACCGACCTCCCCCTGCGCATCCCTCTGCTTCAACTCCATACGAAAGCGATTCTGCCGCACCCTGCCCGTCGCGTTCACATTAAAAAGCCCCTTCCAGACTTCCGACGAACTCCCGGCTGCAAGCGAAAACACCAGACTTTTCCCCGTCTGCCAGCACCCCACCCGCACCGAATCCAGCCGCAAATCGCCCCGATAAGGAGCATCGGCGACCAAGCCGGCACGGATGCCACCCCGCTTCCGGGAAACGACATCCGCCGCAAACCGTCCCAAACCCATACCCCGGGATTTCAAAAAACGGGCAACGGCATTCTCCTGCCCGCCGGAAAGCCGTAAACCGAAAGGCGGCAAATCCGCCTGCACCAGCTCCATATCCGCATTCCTGCTCTTCACCTGCTCCCCGACCAGCACCGCAGTCCTGGCAATGCCGCCGGCAAATGCGGACACGGAAGTATCCGTCCGGAACGTCAGCTCCAAATCCCCCGCAACCACTTCCAGCCTCGTTCTCTCCATACCGCTTGCCCCGTCCAGTTCCAAACTCCCCAGTTCGTGACCTCCCCGGGCATCCCACAAATACAGGCTGTCCAAACGCAACTGCAAGGCATAATCCTCCCCCCTGCCCGCAGTGGCACGAACATCGACATAGCCCCCCATCGCCAAAGGCGCATCCACCCAATGCAACCCCTGCAAATCAATTCGCCCCGCCTTGCCGCTCAACCCCAACCGATACGCCTGACCGGCAGAATCTCCACGGAAAACCAAATCCACCGGCATTCCGGCGTCCCTGCTCGTGAAAGCCCCCTTCAATCGCGTCCTTCGCAAAGAAACATCCAAAGAAACATCCTCATAATCATAACGCTTGTATGACAACTGCCCAATGCGGGCACTCACCTCGCATTCAGCCTCCTCCCAAGCAAAACCCTGCCCGGAAAAACGACACGTTGCCGACAACACCCCCAAAGCACTTCCCGGCAAAAAATCACCCAGCGGAAACCGATTGACCGTCAAATCCGCATCATACCGCCTCTTTCCGACATCATAACCGGCATCCAACGACAAACACCCCTGCCCGGCACACCACCTCAACAACCCCGTCAGGCTTCCCCGCTCGGCACTCAACCGGAGCAACAATTCCATATTCCGGGGAATCCGGACGCCCGTATCCCCGACAAATCCCTGCGCAAAAGAAACGTCCGACATCTCCCCGCGCACCACGAAAGCCCCCTTCATATTGGCCACGTCCCGAAAAGAAGAAAAACTGCCGCTACCGGTCAACCTAAAGCGATTCGCCATATCCAACACCAGCTGTCCCACCTGCAGACGCCTGTCGGAAAAAGAAAAAACCGTATTGACATTCACCACCTCCGCCCGAACCTCTTCCGGAAGAGCGGAATAAAAAGGCTGCACGTCCGCCATACCCACCTGTCCGGTCAGACGCACCGAAAGCGGTTCCTGCTCCAGCAAATGTTGCAAACCCGCATCGGCATACACGTCCAGTTCGAGCCAACTGTTCAACGTCCGGACATACCCGCCCCGCACCCAGGTCCGTGTCGAATCCGCCCCGGCATCGGCACGCATGCCGGTCACCGCAACCCCTCCCGACTGCACCGCCCGCAAATCCCGCAACCTCGCCTTCACGACAATTCCCCGGTTATATACACTGTCCAAACAGATGCCGATGCCCGACAACGCCCATTCCGCCGTATTCTCCCGTTCCCCTCCCGCGGAGAAAGCACTGTTGTCCAATTGCAAATTGCCCGCACTGATTGTCCAGGGCAAACCGGAAACGACACGCCGCCGAACCGTATCCTCCCCGGAAGTCTCCGCCCGAACCAGCCGGCAATTTCCTCCCGAAACACAAAGCGAATCGACAGCCACCGACTGACGCTCCAAATCGACCGCCACGCCGCCAACACTCCCTTTCCGGATGCCGGCAACCAAAGACGAAACACCCGCCCCCGTCATCCGGTAAGCCACCTCTTGCAAATCGATTCGCCCCACTCGAAAAATCCAGTCCAAAGCCCCGGCAACCGCAGTGTCCGGCATCACCTCCCTGCCCGTCTCCAAAGCCACATCCACCCCCTTCAGCCGGACAAACTCCGCATCCGCCTGCCGCATCCCCCAATCCACACGCCTTGCCGTCAAAGCCGCCTCATCCGCCACCACCCGCAACCTCATCCCCGTAACCTCATCCGCCATCCCAAACCGGACCCCCTTCACCATAAAATCATCCACGGCAAACCGATGCTGAAACACCTTGCCGATACCGACCTTCAAACGCAAAAATTCCAAAGCCAGCAACGTATCGGACGGAACATACCCGCAATACACATCCTCCAGCACCAGACTTGCCGGGAAGCCCAGACGGAAACGTCCCACTTCAACCGCCACCCCGTAACGTTCCGACAGGTAATCCGTGGCTTTCGCTATCACAACACGTTGTACAAGAGATAAATAAATCAAAGATATGACCAATAGCAGCAACAAAAGAATTGCCAAAAGAATCCTTCCCAGATATTTCGCTAATCTTTTCATGCCGCCATACCCCTTCCGAAAAATACAAAATATCTGAATTAACGAAAATCACCCGGAAGGTGTTACGCACAAACGCGACAATCAGACCTCAGCCCCTCATCCCTTTCTCGGCCTCGGCAATCGCTTCCGGAGTGCCCAGGTCCATAAAATCCCCTTCATGCAAATACATCCTCAAGGCATGGGATTTCGCTTGCGCCAAATACTCATCGATAATGGAAAAAGCCCCCCGGTGGGCAAAATGCTGCAAAAATTCCGGGCTGACAATATGAACACCGCAAAAACTATAACTCCGGGCATCCCGGAACCCCTCGTCCACCACCTTCTGCTCGCCGGTCAGACTATTTTCCCAGCCCTTCAGAACACCGTCGGCATCAAACCGAAGCCCCCGTCCCGGCACTGCGGGTCTGACCACCAAGGTGGCAAAATTCCGGTACTGCTGATGAAAACGCATCACCGCCTGCAAATCAATATCGGCAAGAATATCCACGTTATGAATCAACACCGCTTCCCCCGGCGTAAACAGGTCGGCAGCCTTCCACAAACCACCCCCCGTATCCAGCAGGCAGTCCCGTTCGTCCGAAACAACCACGTCACGGGCAAGCTCGGGACGATTCCGCAAAAAATCCTCTATCTGGTCCGCAAAATGATGAACATTCACCACAATCCTGCCGATTCCGGCATTCCGCATCTTCACAATCACATGCTCCAGCAACGGCTTTCCGGCAAGCGTCACCATCGCTTTCGGACGGTCGTTCGTCAAAGGGCGCAGGCGCGTTCCCAGGCCCGCTGCAAAAATCATTCCTTCCATAATCTGTTTACATTCCCGGACGGCACACCGGAGCGTCACACGTCAATCATCTTATTCTTAATGGCATACATCACCAAAGCCGCCGTATTCTTACACCCCGTCTTGCTCAAAAGATTGGCACGGTGCTTGTCCACCGTACGCTTGCTGATAAAAAGCTTGTCCGCAATCTCCTGATTGGAAAGTCCCAGGCACACATGATAAAGAATCTCCATTTCCCTTTCGGAAATCTCATTGTCCGGAACCTCCGGCTCATTTTTACCCCCTTCCCTCATATTGCTGAGAATGTTCATCAGCAGCTCCTCGGAAAAATAATTCTCCCCGTCCGCCACCTTGCGAATCGCCGCAACCACCTTCTCTATGCCCGAATTTTTCAATACGAAGCCCTTCACCCCGGCATCCACCATCTTATAATAATACTGCTCATCGCCGTACATCGACAAAACAATGATTTTCAAACCGGGCTTCAATCGCAAAGCCGCCTCCGTCGCCTCAATCCCGTTCATTTCCGGCATCTCAATATCCATCAGCACGACATCGCAATCCGCCAAAGCCAGATTCTCCACAAACTCCCTGCCATTGGAAGCCTCATAAATATGCTGTACAAAATCCTGGGTCGACAACAACAACTTCAACCCTTCCCGGAACAACTTATGGTCATCGACAATATAAAGCTTCAATTTTTTCAAATGCTTGCCATCCATAAAATCACATCCTGTTTACAAATCACACAAAAGTACAAATAATGCCCTAACCCCAAAAATCAAACCCTTATATAAGCATTCGCCCGCATGCCTTGCCCATGCTTGCTGGTAATCTCAATGTCACCGTTTCCAGACTGCAAACGGTAACGCATATTGTTCAGGCCCATGCCCTCCCTGCTGGTGACGGTCGGCACGTCAAAGCCGATGCCGTTGTCCGTGTACTCCAGATACAACACCCCCTCCTCCAGTTGCATATCAATCGTCACCCTGGAAGCGGCGGCGTGCCGCAAAGTATTATTAATCAACTCGCAGACGACACGATACAAAATAACCTCCACATTATCCCCGAACCGCTCGTTCGTCA
>CAYNXE010000167.1:0-5540 GCA_964400995.1 uncultured Odoribacter sp. | reverse complement strand
TTTCCGGAATAGGCGACGTCCCAGTGTCCGGCGATAACCTTGAAGGTATTTAACCGTGGCAGCTTTGCCCATTGGATGAGATTCCGGGTAAATATTTTCCCTTCGATGACCGGTTCGTGCAGGTATTCAGCATGGGCGGAGATGATTCCGTCCTGCTCCACCTGCCGGTAATAGTCTGCATCGTATTTTTGCGGCCATGCGGGAGCGTACGTCTGTTTGTCGTATGCCTTTACGAGGTCGAGGTGCCAGTTCGGGTGTTTTTTCTCAAGTTGGTTCTGAATGGTCCGCGGTGCAAAGTCGTTATTTGGATGGAGGTAGCGTCGCACCGGTCCGTCCATTGTCTTGAGGAGTGAGGATTCTATCCAGTAGACGATTTCGTCCTGCCGGGCTGGGTTCTTGACGGTGTCTTTGTCTTCGAGGTCGTCGGAGACGATGTAATTGGGACGTACCGCCTGGATACGGAGTCCGCGCGCTTCCTGTCCCATACCGAGGGCTTTGCCCCGGAATCGGTTGTCTTTGGTGCGAAAGTTTCCGTTTTCCCATGAGCCCCGGAGCATCTGGTCCCCGAAATAGTGTTTGAGCGCCTGATTGGCTTCAAATTCCGCCTGTATGTCGGAGAGCAGAAGGATGGCTTTGTCTTCATTGTTTCCAACGATGACCATATAGATGTCTTCCCCACGAATCCACAGCCAAAGGGGAATGATGATGTCGCACCAGACGGATTTTGCAAGCCCTCTTCCCCAACGGACGAGTTCGCGGCAGGTTTTGTCCCGGGCGACGCGGTTGGCAAGCCGGATTTGGAAGTCGGCAGATTCCGCCGTGGCGTAATGTGGCAGAATAGTTTTTACCATGAATGCCACATCCTTGCGCATACGTTCAATAACGCCGGCTTTTTCTTCCGGTGTTTCAAACGGATTTACAGCCGTCCCTTCACGAATGAGACGGAGGCGTTCAAGGTAGCGATCGACAGCTTGCTTTTCTTCTTGTTTCATTGTGCCGGACTTGAAGGTTGTGAAAGAACGGAAACAAGGTGCTCCTGGAAGTCAAGAGTTTTAAGGAACAGTTGGTAGTCGAATTGCATCAGGATTTTAAAAACTTCTTCGATGACCTGGAGTTTCTGTACAAGCGTCAGGCGGTTTTCTTTTTTGACACTTGCCAGGGATTTGTTCCAGTTTGCCACTGCATAATCGATACCAGCGATTTCTTTGCGGAGTTCCTCAATGCGTTTGTGGTCGGGTTCCGGTTTTGCTTCTTCGCCGATGATGTCGGTTTCGAGCCGAATGCGTTTTTCCGCCATGCCGGATATGATTTTTTCGATGTTCTCGGAACGTTTTGCCGGGGCAATGGCTTTGGCTTCGCGCAACTCTTTCCAACCGTATTTCTTCACCCAGTCGCCAACCGTTTTTTGTGCGATTTTGAGTTTCAGGGCTATTTCTTTTGCGGTGCGCCGTTCCGTTACATACATGTGTTGTGCGACAGTGCGTTTGTTATCGTAGTCTTTCGCCATGAATTTGAAAGTTTATAACGTTCGTAAAGTTGAATCATGAGATTGAAGCCCCATGAAACCAAAGCAAAATTGGGGCTTTGGATGACAGGTAACTAATTATGTTATAAGGGTTAGAATAATTCTTACAAGGGTTGTAAGATTATTTGTCAAGGGGTATTCCTAGTTGTACACTTGCATCGAAAATGCGAGCTGGACTGGCTCTAAACAAAATTGAAAAGATTATGGCATATACATTTTTACTGAGCGATGAGAGCATAAACAGCTACGGAACGCGGGTACTGACGGACGGCATCCGGTTGGATGATTACAAAAAGAATCCGGTGGTGTTGTGGAACCATATCCGTGCCTGGAGCGACAGGGAGGATCAGGTGCTGCCAATCGGAAAAATCGTGAAGATTTGGAAGGAGGGCGACAAGTTGTACGGGGATATTGAGTTTGACAACAAGGATCCGTTTGCTGTGAAAGTTGCCAACAAGGTGGAGCAAGGAATTATCCGGGCATGTAGTATCAGTATTTCGGTCGTTACAACGAGCGAGGATGAGAAGGTTCTGGTGCCGGGACAAACACGGCCGACGGTCATGGAAAGCCGCCTTCGGGAGGTGTCGGTGGTAGATATTCCGGCAAACAAGAATTGTGTGCGCTTGTTTGATGACGGAACCGGTGTGGAACTGAGTTTTGCAGACGGACAGGATAACTTTTTATTACCCTTATTAAAATCAAAAAAGACAAAGAAGATGAATCTGAAAGATGAGATTTTGTCGGCTCTGGAGTTGAAAGATGCCGATGAACGGGCTGTGGTTGCCGAGATAGCCCGGCTTCGGGGAGAAGCGAAAGCGGCGGAGACACTCCGGCAGGAGAACGGGACACTGAAAGAACAGCTGAAGGGATACCGGGACAAAGAGGAGTCGACCCGGAAAGCAGCCGTTGCCGGCTTGGTGGATGACGCTATCAAAGCGCGCAAGATTGCAGCTTCCGAACGGGCAGACTATATCGCTCTTGCCGAAAAGGATTTTGAGCGAATGAAAAAGGTTCTGGATGCCATGGCAGGCGTGAAGGAACTGCAGGAAGACAAAGATGGGAAACCGAAAGATTTGTGGGCAGAGCGTTTCCGAGAGATTGAAGAGAATTGTAAACGATAAAAAGAGTAGTTATGGGAGTAGAGATTAAAAGTGCCTATAATGGCGAAGTTTTAACCAGGCTTTTGATTAGAGCGACAACCGGCAACGAATTGGTAAGCCGGGGCCTGATCCGCCTGGAACCGAATGTGGAGAAGACGTTTTATCTTCCGCGCTTGAAGACTGGCAAGATGTTGCAGAAACGCAAGGAACAGCCGGAGGATAAGGACAGCAAGGGAAATTTCAGTTATGACGAGCGTGCATTGGATCCGAAAGAATTCATGGCTTTCACTACGTTTAATCCTCGCAGTTTCGAGAGTATCTGGAAACCTTGGCAACCTACTGGCGAATTGGTGTTCCGCGAACTTCCTACGCATGTGCAGAATGAGTTGCTGACGGAACTGGGTAAAGTAGTGGATTTTGAGTTGGGAGAGCATTTTATCACCGGCAAGCACGGCGATGGTGAAGATGAATTTTTCGACGGTATCCTTACCCGTATCGTTGCCGACAAGGATGTGATTCGAGTGGAAGCCATGTGCGGAACGATGAAACAGAAATTGCGCGCTATTTACCGCAAACTTCCGAAAGCGGTCCGCAAGAGCCCCAATGTACGTTTTCTGATGAGTACGGAAGATTGGGACAAGTATGACGATGAGTTGACCGACCAGTCGAACAAGGGCAGCGATACGACCGGTACCAATCCGAAACGTTTTAAAGGTATCCAGATCGAGGATTTGGCGGCATGGCCTGAAGGGGTGATTGTTGCAACAGTATGTGGTAGGGATTTGCAGACAAATCTGTGGGCTGCCGTCAGCATGGTAAACGACTTTGAAGCTGTAAAAATCGACCGTCTGACGAATGCCGGAGAGAAGTATTTTTTCAAGATGCTGATGAAGGCGGATACCAACATCGCTTTCGGCGAGGAAGTGGTATTGTATGACGAACGCAAGCTCTTTGCAGTTGAACCGGAAAAGTTGAATTTTTCAGCAGACGGGGAAACGAAAGAAGTAGCCGTAACAGCGTGCTGTGAGTACAGCGTGAGCGGCAAGGTGTCCGGATTCACCTGCGAGAAAACGGAAACCGGTTTGAGCATCACGGCCGTGGAAAATGACGGCAAAGCCCGTGGCGGGAAATTTACGCTGAAGTTAAAAGATGACACGAAACAGACGATTGAGGTCGTTGTTTCACAAGAAGCGAAGGTGGAAGAAACTCCGGAAGCAACGGGAGGTGAAGATGGAGGCGAGCAGAAAGGGGCTTGAACTGATTAAGCAACACGAAGGATGCCGGCTGAGGGCTTATAAATGCCCTGCCGGCGTCTGGACGGTTGGCTATGGAAGCACACGGGGTGTAAACCAGTGGACGGAAATTACCCGACAGGAAGCGGAAGTCCGTTTGCGCGAGGATATAAGGGTGGCAGAACGAACGGTGGAGAAAGTGCGGTATTTGCAGCCACGGCTTACGCAACATCAATTTGACGCGCTTGTGTCGTTTGTATTCAATGCAGGTAGTGGAAATTTTGAGAAATCAACGCTTCGGAAAAAGGTGCTTGCGAATCCGTCGGATAAGAGTATCCGGGATGAGTTTCTGAAATGGATTTATGCAAACGGGAAACCGCTGGGGGGGCTCCGGAAGCGCCGGCAGGATGAAGCGGATCTGTATTTTAGTTAAACGAAAAAATGGATGGGGATTTAATTCAATGGGTGACTATGGTTGTAGGACCCGCGATAGGGTGGCTAACTGCCCGAATTACCCGGCGGGTTGACTCACAAAAACAATTACTTGACGCATTGGACCTACAAAATAAAGATATAGTCAAACTTTATAGGGAAATAGGGATCATTCGTCGAGCAATCGAAAGGCGTAACCAATGTCGTTATATTAAGGCGTGTCCTGTTGACCAGGCATTACGAGAATTATTGACAGTTAACAGACAACTTCATACAAACGATCAACCGGATTACGCAGACGATGATACTTGTAATGAAACCAATGACGAATTATCTATTACAAGCCGACCTCCGCCTGAATTTAAGGGATAAATAACAAATTGCCATTCGAATTAATTAACCTGATAAAAAAGGCAAATGCTGAGGCCGTAGAAGTTCAGCGAAATACAAACAAAGAATTAAAGGAAGAAAATGGAAAATTTAAGAAGTATGTGGAAAGGCTTGAGAGGGCTTTTCGGAGTATTCATAGCTGTCCTCACCGTGACAATTGCCCTGTTTATGACGAGTTGCAGGGAAACGAAGGAAGTGAGCAACACGCAGAGGTTGCAGACTCTCATTATCCGAGATACGGTGCGTGACACGCTGGTACAGGTGAAAGCCGATGCCTCTCTGATAAGGGCTTTGCTGGAGTGTGACAGTGCTGGAAATGTTTTACTGAAAAGAATCCTGGAATATGAGGCGGGGAAACATGTGGCACCCCCACAGCTGGATATCCAGGACAATGTACTGACTGCAATGGCAGAGGTTGATTCATTTGGGATTTTTATGACGCTCCGGGATCGATATGTGGAACGAACGGATTACCTGGAAAGCAATGAAAAGGAGATTGTATATGTGAATCGATTGACCGGGTGGCAGAAGTTCCGAGTCCGATTGGGCGATTGTGTGCTGTTTGGTATTCCGATTTACATTGTATTCAAATGCAGAAAATCTATCTGGCCATGGATAAGGAAATTGTTAATGAAAAAATAAAAGAGAAAAAGGAGTACCCGGTTGCAATCCTGCCATATATGAAGTGTTATCCGAAAGAGAAGTGTTTTTATGTGACGGCAGACGGACTGGTTTTTCTCGGCCGGGAACACAAGATAGCGATATCGCATCAGAAGGGACTAAAAAAAGGAGAGTTACAAACCATTAAAGTAAAGTGATATGGGATTAAGTAATGTACTTATCAAATTGGAAAACGGCGCT
>CAYNXE010000166.1:0-5565 GCA_964400995.1 uncultured Odoribacter sp. | reverse complement strand
CCAACAGATTGCCGACCTGCATCCGGCGGATATTGCCGAAAACCTGGAAGAACTGAACAACGAGCGGGCGCAATTCGTCTTTCTGTTGCTTGACAACGAGAAGGCCAGTGACGTTTTGGCGGAAATCGACGAAGAGGAACGGGGACACTTCATCGAATCCTTCCCCGCCGAAATCATCGCCAAGCGGTTCATCGACCACATGGATTCCGACGATGCGGCAGATCTGGTGGCAAGCATGCCCAACGAGCAGCAGCACGAGGTGCTTTCCCACATGGAAGACTTGGAGCAGGCAGGAGACATCGTGGATTTGCTGCATTACGACGAGGACACCGCAGGAGGTCTCATGGCAAAGGAGCTGGTCATGGTAAACGAAAACTGGACCGTACTCACCTGCCTGCGGGAAGTCAGCCGGCAAGCCGAAAACCTGGACGAAATCTACAACATCTATGTCGTTGACGATGACAACAAGCTGAAAGGCAGGCTGTCATTAAAGAAAATGATCACCGCCCCCACCTCCACCAAAATCGTCAACCTGTATTATCCGGACATCATTTCCGTAAAAACGGACGAACCGGCGGAATCCGTCGCGTTAATCATGCAGAAATACGACTTGATCGCCGTGCCGGTCACCGACCAGGTGGGACGTCTGGTGGGACGGATTACCATTGACGACGTAGTCGATTTCATCAAGGACGAGGCGGACAAAGACTACCAGATGATGTCCGGTATCGCCCAGGACGTGGAATCTTCCGACAGCATCTGGGCACAGACAAAGGCAAGACTTCCGTGGCTGGTCATCGCCCTGTTCGGCGGCATGGTGTCCGCCTGGATGATTTCGCAATACGAAGCGGAAATCGCCCTGTTTCCCGTCACCGCCATGTTCATTCCCGTCATCACCGCCATGGGCGGAAACGTCGGCATCCAGTCGTCCGCCATCGTGGTCAAAGGCCTTGCCTCCAATTCCCTGAGCTTGAAAAACGGTTTCGGCAACATCCTGAAAGAACTGGGCGGCGCGCTCATCAACGCCACGATCTGCTCGTCCATCATCTTTCTGTTGACGCTGGCTTTCGGCATGCCCACGCGTGCCATGCCCATCACCGTCACAATCGCCCTGTTCGTGGTAATCATCTTCGCCTCCGTCTTCGGAACGGCGTTTCCGCTGCTGCTGAACAAGCTGAAAATCGACCCCGCACTGGCAACCGGACCTTTCATCACGTTGACGAACGACATCATCGGTCTGAACATTTACCTGATTACCGGACGCCTCATCCTGGGTCATCTGGGCATGTAGCCACCCCGAACATCTTTGCATATTTATTTTTGCCTTTTGCATAATTATAAGGTGTAATTATAAGGATATTAATCATTTAAGTAGTATTTTTGCCTCGAAACTTAAAGCAAGCAAATCATACTACATTATCTATGAATCCTATTATAGAAGTCAACGTCCAGTCGGAAATCGGCAAATTAAACGGTGTCATCATACACACACCGGGAGAAGAGGTCGAAAACATGACCCCCGAAAACGCCGAACGGGCATTATACAGTGACATCATCAACCTGTCTATCGCCCGAGAAGAGTACAAACAAATATCCGGAGTGCTGTCCAAGCTGACCAACACTTACGAAGTGAAAGACCTTTTGTGCAATATCCTGAAAAACGAGGAGGTCAAACGGGAAGTGCTGAACCGCATTGAACGGATAGAGCCTTTTATCGGCGAGGCATCTCCCAAAGGAAGCCTGAAGGAACAACTGATGGGCGAAAGCGCCGAAAACCTGTCCCGCCTGCTGATTGAAGGCGTCGAGATGGTCAAGGACAACCTGACCAAGTTTTTGAGCAAAGACTGGTACGCCCTGCGCCCGATGCACAATTTCTTTTTCACGCGGGACGCTTCCATGAGCATGTACAACGAGGTGCTCATCGGCCGTATGGCAAACTCGATTCGGGACCGTGAATCGGTCATCATGCAGTCGATTTTCGACTTCACCCCCGAATTCAAGACCAAGACCTTGAGCATCCCTCCCGTGCCGGGAGCTACCCAGCGCATCCGCACCGTCGAGGGCGGAGACGTTCTGATTGCCCGGGACGACATTCTGGTTATCGGCAACGGAGTCCGCACCAGCACCCAGGCAATCGACATGCTGATTGATGAATTTATCCGCCGGAAAAGCGAGAAGGCGCAGCACATCATCGTGCAGCAACTGCCGCACACGCCGGAATCGTTCATCCACCTGGACATGGTATTTACCCTGCTGGACCGGGACAAGTGCATGGTTTTTGAACCCCTGATTCTGAATCCGGGCAGTTACCAAACCGTTCACATCAAGATTCAAAACGGAAAATTGCAAAGCATCCGCAGCGAAAAGAATCTTCTTACCGCATTGAAAAAACTGGGCATGGAACTGGAACCCGTCCTCTGCGGAGGTACGGACGACTGGAACCAGGAACGCGAGCAATGGCATAGCGGTGCCAATTTCTTTGCCGTTGGTCCGGGACAAGTGCTGGGTTACGCCCGCAACAACTACACCATGGAAGCCATGAACAATGCCGGCTTTGAAATCATCAAGGCTAACGATGTGCTGGCAGACAAGATAAACCTCGAAAATTACGGCAAATACGTGATTACCATCGAAGGTTCCGAACTGCCCCGTGGCGGTGGCGGTGCCCGGTGCATGACCATGCCCGTCAACCGTACCAATCTGTAATAAAAAAGGTTGAATCCTGAGGATTCAACCTTTTTTTCATACTAAAGCATACAGGCTATAAACCCATCTCCAGCATAACCAATTCCAGGGCTTTGGCAGCAGCCTTTGCCATATTGCGTTCCCGGGTAAAAGAGAAGGCGAATTTCCGGGCGAATGTTTTCTCCGGTGTCGCCACTCCGATCCAGACGGTACCCACCGGCTTTTCCGGCGTTCCGCCGTCCGGTCCCGCCACTCCGGAAGTCGATACGGCATAATCCGTATTCATCAGCTTTTTCACTCCCTCCGCCATCTGCAAAACCACCGTCTCGCTGACCGCACCTTCCCGTTCGATGTCCTTGCCGTCAACTCCCAGCACCCGGATTTTCACCTCGTTGGCATAAGCCACAACGGTTCCTTTGAAATAATCGGAACTTCCCGGCACGGAAGTAATCAGCCGGGCGATTTCTCCCCCCGTGCAACTCTCCGCAGTCGCTATGGTCGCCCCCTTTTTGCGCAACACGTTTCCGATTTGCCTTTCCAGGGCATCCTCTCCCTCCGTATATTTCATGCCGTTCAAAACCTCCTTGAGCGTTTCGTATGCGGCATCCAAACGGTGCACGGCATCCCCTTTGGCGGTAATCCGCAACTTGACCAATCCCGGCGAAGGCAGATAAGCCAGTTTCAAACCGTCGCCCAAAGCATTCTCCCACGCTTCCAGATGATGCGCCAAAGCGGATTCCGGCACGTCGTACACCTTCAACATCCGATATGCCAATTGCAGATGCGGATACTTGGCTTTCAAATCCGGGATGACATACGTATCCACCAGATGCTCCATTTCAAAAGGCACGCCCGGCAAGGATATCAAAGACTTCCAGCCGCGTTCGAACCACATTCCGGAAGCCGTTCCCTTGAAATTCCGCAATATGCGGCAATTCTCAGGAAGATAAGCCTGGGATTTGTTGTTCTCGTTCATGGGCAGGTTGCGATTCCTCAACAACTCTTCCAGCCATTCCATTGCCTGCGGATGAAGCACCAGACGGGTGCCGAAGTATTCCGCCAACACCTTCTTGGTCACATCGTCCTTGGTGGGACCAAGTCCGCCCGTCACCAAAATGAGGTCGGCATGCTGCATCGCATAATCCACGGTTTCGTATATCTCCTCCCGCTTGTCCGGAATGGAAACCTGTTCGACCACTTCAACCCCTATTTCCGTCAATCGCCGGGACATGTACTGCGAATTGGTATCCAGAATCTGTCCCATTAAAATTTCATCACCAATGGTAATAATGATTGCATTCATATAATTATTTTTGGCACTTATATACAACTTTACCCAGAATTCCGTTTCATCCTCAGCGGACTGAACCCCGGATAACGAGGTCTGCGTTAGCGGGGTGTGAAATAAAAGATGAAACGTATGAAACAGAAACCCGTTCAAGCCCCTCCAAAATTTACAAGGATAAGAGACATCTGGAAGTATTACTATCCGGATTATAAACCTCTGCCGAAGACCGTCACCAGAATATCAGACATCTGGAAGCATTACTATCCGGATATCCCTCAAAAGGGTTGAAATTTCTTTTATATCGTTTTCTATCTTATCCAACCTGTTTTCTATTGCCTCAAAAGAATTGCCCATTGGCAAGTAAGTGGATTCCGGAGCAATGCCAATAAGGCGAAGACATTTTGAACATTGTATTATTTGAATATCGTGTCTACTTTTAATGGGGAATGTAGCGAATTGAAATGTAGAAGACCCACATGGGCATTGAAATTCAGCCATACTTCTATTTTTTAAGTTTTATTGTCCAAATATGGGAAATTTCCTATCTTTGTGCAAGCCTTACGAGGTGAATTTTGTTAGAAAAAGTGCCGAATCTTAGTTGAAATCGCCAAAAATCTTCAAAGAATGCACGGGCACGACGCAATCCGCATATCCGCGGGTTGTTCGTCTGCGTGCATTCGGGCGTTTGGCGATGCCCAACTAAGGAGCGGACGACAGCCCGCTTTTTTATTGTGCGAAACTTTCCTCTCCGGCTGCGGAGGAAGCCAAAACATGACACGTGACATGGAAACTTACGAAAACAGGCTTTACAGCTACAAGATGGCTCGAGCCACCGGCTTTGCGCCCAATCCCCACTTCGGGGTGCTGACGCTTGCCACGTGCAAGGCGGGTCTGAGGCGTGCCGCGCCGCCCGGCTGCTGGATAGCGGGGTGGACGTCTCGGAGCCTTGCCGAGTGCCCCGACCCCGTCGGGAAGGAGCGACTGGTGTATCTGGCGAGGGTGACGAGGAAGCTCACCTATGCGGAATACTGGGAGCAATATCCGGAAAAGCGCCCTGACGTCTCCGGCGGAGATGAGGACGCCCGGTACGGTGACAACATCTATGAGCCGGACGGACTGCGACCGGGAGGCTTCATACTGCATCCGGGCGAGCACGACAAGACGGAGGAGAAGAAGGTCAAGGACTTGAAGGGCGAATACGTGCTGATATGCGAGGAGTTCTACTATTTCAATTCCGCCCGTCCGCTGGAGGTGCCGACGGGCATTCGCCCGAAAGTGCCCAAGGGGCAGAGCGGGTACGGAACGATAACGGAGGATGCCTCCCAATTTATTGCCTACGTTGTCCAAAACGCCGAGAGGTGTGTTAAAACGAACAATATTATTCCAAACAATCAATGATTTTTACTATGAAAAAGAATGTATTTTTAGTGATAGGATTATTTCTGCTGTTATGTTTCAATGCGAATGCGCAACAACTTGTTCGAGTCTCTCCTAATAAGTGTTCTGAAGACAATATGTGGAGATACTGTAATTACGAAGAAGCCTTTCTCTGGCTTGAACGATACAAGACGGACAGACCCATACGATTGTTA
>CAYNXE010000165.1:1780-5566 GCA_964400995.1 uncultured Odoribacter sp. | reverse complement strand
AATTCTTCATGTTTAACTAATTTTGCACCCTGGAATTGAAAATACAGATACGAATGAAAAAAATAGGAGTATTCATATTGTGGTTTGTCTCAAGCCTGGCTTATGCCCAGAATGTGGAATTCAAGGCTGCGGCTCCTTCGGTGGTGGCTATGGGCGAGCAATTCAGGCTTTCTTATACCCTGAACCGGGAGGGAAGCGATTTGCGGATTCCTGATTTGAACGGGTTTGATAAATTAATGGGACCCCGTTTGAGCCATTCTACTTCTTTGTCGATGATTAACGGCAAGACTACGCAGAGCGTTTCTTATACTTATACCTATATTTTGGAAGGCGTGAAAGAGGGTGTTTACGACATTGCGCCGGCAACGGTGACTGTGGACGGCAGGCAGTATTCTTCCAATGCCTTGAAGATTGAGGTGGTGAAAGGTTCTTCCGGCGGTTCGGGTTCCGGCAGACAGGGCGGAAGTCGGGCGGTGCAGCCGGATGCTTCCGCTGCTGTTAATGAAAACAATCTGTTTGTGAGAATGGATGTTTCCCGCCGCAGTCTGTATATCGGGGAGAGTGTGACGCTTACGCTCAAGGTGTATTCCAAGGTTGATTTGACCGGTTTCGGGCGGAGCAAGTTCCCTTCGTTTGCTGGCTTCCTGGCGGAAGAGATTCCCACGCCGCAACAGATAGAATTGTCGCGTGAAAATTATAACGGCGAGATTTACAATGTCGGGGTCATTCGCAAGATGCTCCTGTTGCCGCAGCATACCGGTGAAATCACGATAGACCCGTTTGAACTGGAATGTATTGTCCGGCAACGCCTGACGGGAGGAAGAAGTTTCTTTGACGATTTTTTCGGAAATTATCAGGACGTGCGGGCGATGCGGCGGAGCAAGCCGGTGACTCTTACGGTCAAGGAATTGCCATTGGCGAACAAGCCTGCGGGGTTCTCGGGCACTGTCGGTAGCGTGAGGATGTCCACGTCTTTGTCTGCCGATACGGTAAATGCCAATGATGCCCTTACTTATAAAGTTGTTTTTTCCGGAATCGGAAACCTGAAACTTTTGCAGGCGCCTTCTGTCGGTTTTCCGTTGGATTTTGAGTCTTATGACCCGAAAGAGACCCGGGACATCCGGATTACCGAGAACGGCATGACGGGAACGGTTGCTTTTGAATATGTGCTGATTCCCCGGTATTCCGGCGAGTACAAGATTCCTGCGCTCCGTTTTTCTTTTTTCGACTCGCAGACCAATACATACAGGACCATTTTGGGCAGGGAATACAAGGTTTTTGTCCGCAAGGGAGCGGAAAAGGGCAATGGACCGGTGGTTGCCGGCAATCCGATTCAGTCGTTCAAGAAGGAGGATATTCGTCAGGTTGGCGAGGACATTCGTTATTTGAAGAGCGGAGATCTGGAATTGAAGGAGGCGGGCGTGCATTTTTTCGGGACACTGGAGTATTGGCTGGCGTTGGCGATACCTTTTGCCGCATTTGTCATTGGGGCGCTTTTGAATCGCCGTCGCATCAAGGCGAATGCTGATGTTGCCAAGGTCAAGAACCGTGCCGCCACGAAAATGGCGCGGAAACGGCTGAAGGTGGCTGCCTCGGCGATGAGAAGTCACAATGCGGAATTGTTCTACGACGAGGCTTTGAAGGCTTTGTGGGGGTACATGAGTTATAAGTTGAATATCGACCGGGCGGAATTGAACCGGGACAACATCAGCGAGTTGCTGACCCGGAAGCAGGTTCCCGAGGATTTGCAGAAAGCGTTTATCGAGGTGCTGGATACCTGCGAGTTTGCCCGTTATGCTCCCGGAAGCAATTCCGACCAGGAGATGGACAAGGTTTATTCCCGGAGCATCGAGGTGATTACCCGGTTGGATAAGGCCATACGGTGAGCGGAAAGACGGAAAGTTAAGAATTAAGCGATTGTTTTATGAAGAAAATAGTATTCTTGTTATCGATAGCCTGGTTGAGCTTGCAGGCATTTGCACAGGATGTGGAGCAGATGACGCAGCAGGCGGAACAATGGTATGCTTCGGGCCAATATGCCGATGCGGCGGATGTTTACAACCGGATTCTGGCGGCGGGCATGGAGTCGGCGGATTTGTATTATAATTTGGGCAATTGTTATTATAAGCTGGGCGAGAATACCCGGGCGATTCTGAATTACGAGCGTTCGTTGTTGCTGAATCCGGGAGACGATATGACGCGCTATAATTTGAAGATGGCGCAGCAGGCGGTTGTCGATAAAATAGAGGTGTTGCCCGAGTTGTTTTTGGTGCGTTGGTACCGGGAGGTGGAAACCGCTTTTTCGGCAGACCAGTGGGCGTATCTTTCCGTTGTGTTGTTTGTTGTTTTCTTGGTGATGACCGCTTTGTTTTTCTATTCACTTTCCGTGGGCGTGAAGAAAACCGGCTGTGTCGTAGGTATCGTGGTTTTTTTGCTCACTGTGGCAAGTCTCTTTTTTGCCTTTCGTCAGGATATGCGGATTTCCGACCGGGAGTATGCCATTATCATGACTCCCAGCGTCACCGTGAAGGGTGCGCCCGACAACAGCGGTACGAGTCTGTTTTTGATTCACGAGGGTCTGAAGGTGCAGGTTGTCGGTGAATTGGGCAATTGGTATAACATCCGTCTGGCTGACGGCAATGAGGGCTGGGTGGCGAAAACGGACGTGGAGAAAATCTGATTCGGGTTTGAGATAATACTTTATCTGTGTATTTGTAGGAAAAAGTCCGCTTGGGGAATGCGGAGAAAAAAAAAGCGTCCTGGGAGGACGCTTTTGTGTTGTTTGTCGTCTTCGGGCAATCAGATGATTTTGAAGCCGAGGGTGAAGTTGAAGGAGCGGGGGGATTTCAGTTCGTGGCTGAGTTTCTGGAAGCCTTTTTCGTAGTCGATGTCGAAGGTCAGTTTCCAGATGTCCAGACCGATGCCGGCTTTTCCCCGCCAGTTGGTTTTGTCTGCGCTGACGTCTCCCAGTTTTTTCAGGTTCTTGATTTTTCCTACGGAGAACTGGGGACCGAGGAATGCCCTGATTTTTACTGCCGAGAGGTCCACTATGTGGTAGCCCACCATTACGGGTATGTCGAAGGTGTTCATTTCCAGGTTGAAGTGTTCGTCTGCGGAGTTTTCCGCCGTGCTTTTTTTGTGGGCGTAGTTCAGTGCGGGTTCCAGATAGATTTTTCCTATGTTGGCGCGCATGAATGCACCGAGCATGTAACCGGTGTTGGCTTCCGAGCCGCGAATGTTCACGAGGTCATGGAATTTGAGCCGGTTGCTGGAGATGCCTCCGTGGATACCGAGGTTTACCGGTTTGGTGGCTATGGCACCTAATCCCGAGAGGCATGCGAGTAGTAGAATGGCTAACTTCTTCATTTTTTATTGGTTTTTATGTTTATGGTCTTCTTTTGAACTCTGAAAGGATGATGCCGGTGGCAACTCCTACGTTCAGGGATTCTGTCGAGCATTCGTTTCGGGCGAAGCTCGGGATGGTCAGTTTGCGGTCGGTCAGTTGCCTGATTTCATCCGATATGCCTTTTCCTTCGTTTCCCATGACGATGAATCCCCGGTTGCTCAGTTTGCTTTCGTAGATGTTTTCTCCGTCCAGAAATGTTCCGAAAACGGGGAAGTCTTCGTTTTTCGTGTCTCGTATCAATGAAATCAGATCCGTGTAGTAGGATTTCACCCGAAAAATGGCGCCCATGCTGGCTTGTACGCATTTGGGGTTGAATACTCCGGCGCAGTCCGTGTCGCAGAAGACGTGCCGGTTGCCGAACCAGTCCGCCACCCGCAGGA
>CAYNXE010000165.1:232-1770 GCA_964400995.1 uncultured Odoribacter sp. | reverse complement strand
GCCCGGGTACTGGATGCCGGTGAGCACCAGCGACAGGTTTTGCCGGATTTCGTTTTCTTCCCGGTCGTATTGGGGGATTTCCGCCAGGGCGACGACTTCCGGCAGGGACTGGAAGTTGGAGATTTCCGCCATTTCCCGCTGTCCGATTTCCATGACGTTTACGTGCGATGTTGTTTGCCGGTTACGCTCTATCCATTCCGGAAATGCCAGAACGGAATGGATTTTGAAGGAGGAGCGCAGCAGTTCGCCGACTAATTTTTCGCCTTCTATCTTAAACAGATTATATTTTTCCCTGAATTTCTTTTTTTCAAGGTTTTGGACTATTTTTGTTAGTTGTTTGCTGAGCATGATTTATCCTGATTGTGTGCAAAAATAGTAACATTTTTGATAATTGAAGAAGTATATCCCATATAAGACACTATTGATTTTTTGTCTTGCTTCTTTCTTTTATGCCTGTTCGCCCACGCGTTATGTGGGAAATGATGAATATCTGCTGCATGGGGTGAAGGTGAGGAACGAGGAAAAAAACGTCAGTACTCCGGATTTGAAGAAGGCTATCCGGCAGAGGCCCAATACCCGGATTTTGGGAATCATGCGTTTTCATCTCGGTCTTTATAATTTGAGCGGAAGCGATGAGAGCAAGAGTTTTAACCGGTGGTTGCGTTCTATCGGGGAGGCTCCTGTGATTTACAGTCCTATTTTGATGGACCGGAGCATCACGCAGCTTCAGTTGTATTTGAACAATAAGGGGTATTTTCATGCTGCCGTGACGGATTCCGTCTGGTTTAAGAAGAAGAAGGCGTATGTGGAATACCGGGTGGAGACGGGACCGGTGACCCGAATCCGGAATTTTGCTTATCAGACGGACAGCGCCATGCGGGTGGACGGCGGTTCCGTGCTGCAATTGGTGCGCAGGGATTCTTGCCGCACGCTTGTCCAGCAGGATACGCCTTTGGATGTCGAGGTGCTGGAGGCGGAAAGGGAGAGGGTGAATAATTTGTTGCGCTCCAACGGTTATTATAATTTTTCCAAGAGTCTGATTCATTATTATGCCGATACGTTGAATACGGGGTCTGCCCGGCAGGCGGATTTGACGATGACGCTGCTGGACAGCTGGCCCGACAGTATGGCTTACCGGAAGTTTAAAATCAATTCGATTAGTGTCAATCTGGATTACGATCCCTTGTTGGTCATGATGGGGGGGGATAGTGTTTATCAGCGATGCAGGTATGACGATTACGAGGTGATTTATTACGAGACGATGAAGATCAAGGCGAAGGTCATATTGGAAACGATTCAGTTTGTCAAGGGGGAGCAGTATAATGTGGACAAGGTGATTAGTTCGTATTCCCGTTTGCAGGCTTTGAATTTGTTTAAGTTCATCAATATCGTGTTCAGGGAGAATACGGACGATCCGAAGAATCCTTTGCTGGATTGCGAGATTCAGTTGACGCCCATGAAGCGGCAGTCGTACAATGTGTTTTTGGAGGGGACGAATAATTCCGGGAATATCGGCGTGGGGGGTAATTTTTCTTATA
>CAYNXE010000165.1:0-222 GCA_964400995.1 uncultured Odoribacter sp. | reverse complement strand
GTTTCATGGCGGGGAGAATCTGACCCTGCGGGTCTGGGGGGCTTTGAAGAAGGAGAAGTTGCGGGAGAATGAGATATTCAGTACGACGGAGGTGGGTACTGAATTGAAGTTTGTGACCCCGCAGTTTTGGTTGCCTGTGTTCCGGCTGGATGAGTTCCGGAGGAATTTTGCGCCGAAAACGTCGATTTCTTTTTCGTACAGCCAGGAGCATACGCAGTTTTA
>CAYNXE010000164.1:1830-5583 GCA_964400995.1 uncultured Odoribacter sp. | reverse complement strand
ACATGCCTTTCCGTCCCAATATTCCCGGCCAATAGGTCTCGTGAGCGTATGCCGGTTGCAACGGGTCAAACAACGGGTTCGTCTGCAATTCTCCGGCAGGAATTCCCTTGTCCTGCATCATCGTGTAAAGATAGGTACGGAACTCCGCCGCATTCATCAGGGCAGGCGAGAAATCGGCATCCGTTATGCCCATACGCAAATCCACGTCGAACGTCGCCGTACCCATCGCTCCCTTGTCGATTTCCACTTCTATGATTCCATTAGCCGCCCGGCCACCATAAAATACATTCTCGTAACCGTTTTTCACGATACGCATCTGCGCAATATCCAACGGATTGATAAACATCAGGTTTGACCGAAGCACACCGGAAGCGAAGGGAGCAATATGAGGCGCCTGGCGTGTGGGCAGACCGTCCACAAATACATAAGGCGACGTATTCAGATTCACCGAAGAAACTCCCCGAATCATCAGCAAGCCCGCATTTCCGACAAAACCGTTGGATGCCGTGTACACACCGGCTTCCTCACCCATCAGTCCCCTGTCGAACAAAAACACCGAACGCATGGAGTAGATGTCGCTCCAATTCTTTTCATGCTGCAATACCGACAACACCACTTCCCGGGTCGTATCGGCAGCCGTCCTCGTTTCCTCCTGGGCTTCCGCACATCGAGGAACTCCCAGGCAAATCAAGCCGAGAAACAGAACTTTATATTTAATCCACATCTTCATATCTATTATTTTTTCTGGTCAAAATCATCTCAGAACGTGATGTTCGGAATCAAATCGATCCGGTCCATCAAGAGCGTGCTGCTTTCTTCCATCATGAAAGTCAGCTCCACCTCTCCCCGCTCATTCACTTCTATCGTACCGCAATCCTTATACTTCAAGGTCGTGTATTCGGTAAAATCACCGTCCGACGTACCCATGGCGATTCCGGAATTGATGGTTACATCGTTATACAACAAACGCAGCGTCGGCGCATAAGCCCGGTTATAAATCATACGAACCGTATAAACTCCTTGGGCAACATCCGGTATCGTAACCCGGAAAGAATCTCCGCCCTGCGATGCGACAAAAGAACAAATCGGAGGCTGCGGCTCTTCCAACAACTGCTGGTGATAGCTATAATAACTGTAATTCTCTTTCACCCGGGCAGGGGCATTGGTAAACACATTCTGAACATATCCCTTCTGCGTATTGGTCGCACCGTACAGATTGGTTTCGATGGTTCCTGCCGTATGGTCGAGAATCTGAATGACATCGTACATTTCATGCACAACGCCGTTGAGAGCATTCCGGTCGGTTCTGGAGGAAACCCGGTATGCCTGATTCAGAAACACAAATCCTCTCCCGTCACTTCCCACTTTCCTCACATTAAACGTAATCACATCATCCTCATACAACGGCTGCAGCATCCTGGCATCCAAATCATTGATAAAATAACGCTTTGCCGGGAGAATATGGTATTTCAGCCATTGCTGCAATTCCTCGGCAGGCAATTGGCGCGGATCAAACTCCATCTCCTCGTCGTCAAACAACACATCCGGTTCGACAAACAAAGTGACTATGCTATCGGTCAGATAGGATTTGAGACCGTTTTCCTCAAAAAGCGAAAGCATGATTTCAAACCTGCCGTCTTCCTTCAACAAGTCGTAAACCGGTTTCACAGGCGGCATCAACACGGCATCCAGCAGGTTCAGGTAACCGTTTTTCAATTCAATGTTATATTCCGTAATCACGGAAGAATTGTTCAACTTGATCGCCGTATAGGAAGTAACGTCCACGGACAGGAAATAATTCCGGTCGAGCATCGTATAAGTAGTCATCTTGCCACCATTCATGGAATTGGTATGAATCATACTTTCCAGTGCGGCATACTGCATATACATCAACCAGTATTCCGGAGTCTTTTCCCGAAAATCCGAAATCTTCAACTCCTTGTAAAGATTCCGCCAGGCACTGTCCACCGGTGCGAAAACCGTATAGGTGCCTGCCGTGGAAATCTGGCTGTAAAAGCCGGAATAATCGCAAATGGCCTTGTATATGGAAAGATCCGGACGGGTCTTGACATAATCGTATATCTGCATATACTCCTCGTCATTATCGTACTGACGCCCTATGAAATTTTCCTCACACCCGGTCATCTGAAACAAGGCAAGCATCGCCACGACAAAGCTGCTCCATTGATAAATTCTCATTTTCATTGTCTTTATTTTCTAAGGTGTGAATACTATTTTTTACCTACATAAAACTCCTTCTGCTCCAACAGCTGATTGTTCTGCACCTCGCTATCATAATAAGGCAAAAACCAGCTTTCGGGATTTTCCAGATAAGCCTTCAAGGTCTGCTCCCTGATTGAAGAAAACGAATTCTCGCTGATCCGATCCGTCAAAAGTTCCGTATATCCCGTATTCCGGGCAATCCGGAGCAGGATAAACCAGTCTTTCCCTTCGTAACCGAGTTCCGCCCGGTGTTCACAAATGATTTTATCCATAAAATTCTCCCCGGTACCCATTTCTTCGGGCGTCACCGTCTCCATAGTAACAGCCTCCCGGATCTTGTTAATGGGCACCACCGCCTCCTCATAGCGTCCCAACGCACCCAACGCCTCAGCCTTCATCAGTAACACTTCCCGGTAACGGTAAAAAATGAAATTGATTTTATTACGCCCCGTCTCGTCCCTCTGGACATACTGCCCGTTAGTCGCTGAAATACCCAAATATTTGAATACTCCAAAAAATGCAGACGATGCCGTGCTAATTACCCACACGGTACGTGGCGCCCGGACGGTATCGATGGTTTCGTACTGTCCCGATTGCGGATATACTTTCCGGACATTGTAGTAATAGGCGGACCGATTGGCAGCAATGGTGTTATAGAACAAGGAACCAATCCCACTGTTTGGACCTTCATCCAGATACTGATATTCAAAAATAGATTCCCTTGAATTTCCGGTGGCAAACATGGAAAACCAAGTCTCGTAGGCAACCATCCGGTTATCGTACGACTTCTCTACTTCTTCGCACAAATCGATACATTCCTGGTATTTCTTTCTCCACAATTTGACATCCGCCCACAGCGCCCGGACGGCATTTCGGGTAATGTATCCGTAGTTCTCATAAGGATTATCAAAACTTTCCGGTGCCATTTTCAACGCCCGCTCCAAATCCATCTCGATGGAATCCAGCACCACTTCTTCGGGGACAGCCGCCGCATGAGGCATCTGTGTATCCGACTCATAAGGCTCAACATGATAAGGAACATCCCGAAAGGTCCGAACCAGATAAAAATAATTCAACGCCCGCAAAGCGTATGCCTGCCCCATCATCTCCTCCATCTCCGCCACGGTGAAACTCCGGTCGTTGTCAAGCACCAGATGGACATTCTTCAAAAAAGAGTTCGTCCAATAAATGCCCTTATAAACATTTGCCCAGTTGCACAACGAGTTGGTGATGCGGATATCCTGGTTCACAAATTGCCAATAAGATGCGGTTGTTACTTGCAAACCGTAAATTTCCGACCGCAATCCTCCCCAGTAAATAAAAGTACTGATATTCGACCCCAGCATCGTATATGCCCCCGTCAATGCGGCTTTGGCATGGTCCCTGCTTTTCCAGTAGTCTGTCTTTGTAAGGGAATCCGGTATGTCCACCGTCAGGAATCCGCTACACCCCTGCAAAGCCAGTACAAAGCCTAAAAATGCGATAACTATTGTATTTCGTTTCATATCTTTCATCTTTTCAAGCATTAAA
>CAYNXE010000164.1:0-1730 GCA_964400995.1 uncultured Odoribacter sp. | reverse complement strand
AAATGCGATAACTATTGTATTTCGTTTCATATCTTTCATCTTTTCAAGCATTAAAATGAAGCCCTTATACCAAAAGCAATCTGAGCGGAAGGAGGCGTGGCACTATTGTCCACGGCAATCCTGGTCAACGTTCCGGAATTCAATCCGATTTCAGGATTCAGTCCCTTGTACTTGGTACCGCACCACAAATCCATCGCCGTCACCCAAACGGACAATTGCTTCAAATGCAACTTGCGGGTAAAATGCAACGGGACATTGTAAGTCAGACTGACCTCTTTCAATTTGATGAAAGAAGCATCTTCCACCCAACGGGAAGAAGCCGCATAGTTCCACTCCGCATAATCGTAAGCCCGGGGCATATCGGTGACATCCCCCTGCTTGCGCCAGCGCCTCATGATGGAAGTAGCCTGGTTGTTGTCGCTCTTCATGCTTTCCAGGTCATACCGCTGTCCGTTGATGACATCCTGCTCCAAACTGTAATAGAAGGAAATGCCCAACGACCAATTTTTCCAATTGATGTTGTTCCGGATGATTCCGAACATGCCCACATTGGCGTCTCCGATCTGGACAACATCCAATTCATTGATGACACCGTCATGGTTGATATCCTCATAAATCACATCACCTCCCTCAAACACGTGTCCGGTTGAAGAACCGTAACGCATCTTTTTAGGCATCCCGTTTGCCTCATAGACAATATTGCCGTTGAAATCGCGCACCACCGCATCCGCATCGGTGGCGTACACGCCTTTCGCCCGGTATCCGTAAAATCCGCCGATGACAGAACCTTCCTCCAACTTGGTCTTGAAATCCCGATACGGCGTCTCCGTATATCCCTCCACCTTGCTGTTTTTCACGTACTCAGGCATTTTCAATATCTTCTGACGATTCCGGGTCGCACTCACATACAAACTCCACTGGAAACCCGATTCCAGGCGGACAGGCATAACGGTCACTCCGATTTCCAATCCGTAGTTCTTCAAATCGCCGAAATTCGTATAACGCCGTGGCGAACCATTCCCGTCCGTATATCCGATAGAGGACGACATCATTTCCCGAAGCAACAGGTCCTTGGTCTTACGGGAATAATAGTTGAATTCTCCGGCGAAACGTCCGTTGAACAAATCCCAGTCCAAACCGTAATTGAATTCCGTCGTACGTTCTTCGTGGATATTATCATAGGCAAAGCCGCTGATGTAGGAATACGGATTGTTCATGTATCCGCCGGAAGCACTTGCGTAAGTCACATCCAACATATTCGTGATGCTCGGCAGTTTTCCGGTTTGTCCCCACGAGAAGCGGGGTTTCAGCATGGAAACGCCTTCTTTCTCTTTCAAGAAAGACTCCTCTTCCATTCTCCAGGCAAAACCCACCGTCGGATAAATGGAAAACGGATTGTCCTTGCCGTACTGCGACGAACCCTCCGTTTTCAAAGAAAGATTCAAATTGTAACGGTTCAGCAAACGGTACTGCGCATCCAACACCACGCTGATGCTGGTACTCTCGGCATTTGTTCCCGAAGCACTCGCCCACATGGCGGCATCGGTACTTTCCGTCATTTGGGACGAACCTCCCCGGTTGTATTGCATGGAAGTGGAACCGCTCGTATTGTAAATCAAGTCGAAAATTCCATTCAGGGCGACATAATGGACATCGTTGTTCACCGGACGGTAGAACAAGCGGTTTTTGTTCATCAACAACATATTGTAACTGTTGTCCCGGAGTCCCCT
>CAYNXE010000163.1:0-5618 GCA_964400995.1 uncultured Odoribacter sp. | reverse complement strand
GGCCATTCCCGGCGGAGCGTCTGCTCGTCCGTTCATCACCCACCACAATGCGCTGGATATTCCGTTGTATTTGCGTATCGCCAACGAACTTTACCTGAAACGTCTGATTGTCGGAGGGTTTGAGGGCGTTTACGAGTTTTCCCGTAATTTCCGGAACGAGGGTATGGACCGTACCCACAATCCGGAGTTTACCTGTATGGAAATTTATGTGGCTTACAAGGATTACCTCTGGATGATGAATTTTACGGAGGAGATGATAGAGACCGCCGCTTTGGCCATCAACGGCACCACCAAGACGATGATTGGTGAAAACGAGATTGATTTCAAGCGTCCTTTTCGGCGGGTGCGCATGGCGGATGCCATCAAGGAGCATACCGGATACGACATTGAAAAAATGTCCGAGCAGGAGCTTTACGATGCTTGTGTGAAAATGGAGATTCCGGTGGACAAGACTATGGGCAAGGGAAAATTAATTGATGAGATTTTCGGTGAAAAATGCGAGGCGCATTACATTCAGCCGACGTTCATCTACGATTATCCGAAAGAGATGTCGCCCCTGACCAAGAAACACCGGGAGAATCCGGAACTGACAGAGCGTTTCGAGTTGTTTGTCAACGGCAAGGAAGTGGCCAACGCTTATTCGGAGTTGAACGACCCGATCGACCAGTTGGAGCGTTTCCAGGACCAGTTGAAATTGCAGGAGAGAGGGGACGATGAGGCGATGTATATCGACTATGATTTCGTCCGTGCGCTGGAATACGGTATGCCGCCGACGTCCGGTATGGGCATCGGTATAGACCGTCTGTGTATGTTCCTCACCAACAGTCCTTCCATTCAGGACGTGCTGTTTTTCCCGCAGATGAAGCCAGAGAAGAAACCAGTGGTGGACAGCGATGACAAATACGAGGCGTTGGGTATTCCCCGGGAGTGGATAGCTGTCGTTAAAAAGGCGGGCTATCAGACCGTGGAGGCATTGAAGGCCGTGGAGAATCCGAACAAATTGCATCAGGAACTTTCGGTGCTGAATAAAAAGGAAAAACTGGGGCTGACGGGACTGACGCCCGATGTGGTGAAGTCCTGGTTGAGCTGATTACCGGTGGTGACCGGGCGATGAAAGAATCGCCGGGGAGCGTGAATGATAAATCTAAAGTCAATATACAATGGAATTGCCTGAAAATCCGAGAATCGCCGTCGTCGGCGGGGGTAGCTGGGCTACTGCCATCGCCAAGATTCTGACGGAAACCAATGAGCACATCAATTGGTTTATGAGGAATATCGAGACGATCAACGCTTTTAAGGAGTTGAAACACAATCCGCGTTATCTGTGTTCGGTGGATTTCGATTTGTCCAAAATCACTTTCACGGACAATCTGGATTACCTGATAACCCATTCGGATGTGATTATTTTTGCCATACCGAGTGCGTTTTTGAAGAATGTCGTGGCGAAGTCCACCCGTCCTTTGAAAAACAAAATCATCGTTTCCGCCATAAAGGGGTTGATTCCGGACGACAATCTGATTATCGGGGAGTTCTTCAATCAGCAGTATGACGTACCGTTGGAGCAAATCGTGGTGATTTCAGGACCTTGCCATGCGGAGGAGATTGCTTTGGAACGCTTGTCCTACCTGACATTTTCCAGCAATGACACGCAGGTGGCGCGATTGGTGTCCCAATTGTTCAGTTGCCATTACGTGAAGACCTCCGTATCCGATGATATTTACGGGACGGAATATGCGGCGGTGATGAAAAACATCGTGGCGATTGCTGCCGGAATCTGTCACGGCTTGAGGTACGGCGACAATTTCCAGGCGGTGCTGGTGGCGAATGCCATTCAGGAAATCGAGCGTTTTGTCTCTGCCGTTCATCCGATAGAAAGGGACATCAAGAGTTCCGCCTATTTGGGGGATTTGCTGGTGACCGCCTATTCCCAGTTCAGCCGCAACCGTACTTTCGGTACTATGATAGGCAAAGGATATTCCGTGAAGTCGGCGCAAATGGAGATGCTGATGATTGCCGAAGGGTATTTTGCCGTGAAGGGAATCAAGGAAATCAACGACCACTACCAGGTGCACATGCCCATTACGTCGGCGGTGTACAATATTTTATATGAACGAATCAGTCCGGCGTTGGAAATCCGCTTGCTGACGGAACAATTGCGATGAAGTTTGGCGTATGACGATGGGGGAAAGGGTCATAATCTGTATCAAAAGAGTATTGCCGGTGGCGTTCAGGACCTCTTTGTGGTTCCTGAAGATTATGCTTCCGGTTTCTTTTTTCGTGATGCTGTTGTCTTATTTCGAGATACTGCCCTATCTTTCCGCTTTTGCTTCGCCTTTGTTCACTTTGGTGGGCTTGCCGGGCGATGCAGCCTTGGTGTTCGTCACCAGTATTTTTACCAATATCTATACGGTCATTGCTTTGATGTCCAATCTGGATTTCTCCTTGCGGGAGGGAATCATCCTTGCTATGATGTGTCTGATTTCGCACAATTATCTGGTGGAGACGCTGGTGCAGAAAAAGACCGGTTCGTCGGCATGGGGAATGGTCGTCTTGCGGTTTTCTTGCAGTTTTCTTGCCGCCGCTTTGCTGAATTGGTGTCTGCCGGACTTTTCCGAGCGGTTGTCTTGGCAGCCTGCCGTGGCTCTGGGATTCCGGGAAACGCTGATGAACTGGTTGCAGCAAAGCCTGATGCTGTCTTTGAAAGTGGTGGTCATCATCTCCTTGTTGATGATTGTGCAGCGGTTGCTGGAGGAATTCGGCATTCTGAAAAGACTATCCGCTGTATTGGGACCTTTGATGGCGTTGTTGGGTTTGCCGAAGCAGGTTGCTTTCCTGTGGTTGGTCGGCAACACCCTGGGATTGGCTTACGGTTCCGCCGTCTTGCTGGATCACGTCAGGCAGGGCAAAATATCCGGAGAGCAGGCGGATTTGTTGAATTATCATTTGGCGGTTTCCCATTCGCAACTGGAAGACCCTTTGTTGTTTGCCGTCCTGGGTTTGCCTATGGCTTGGCTGATGATTCCCCGTATCTTGCTGGCGATTGTCGTGGTGTGGCTGAAAAGGTTGCGGGATTTTTTATGTAAAAAAAGCAAATCCGGTTGTGCGGTGGAACCCATTGCCGGATAAGCATACTATAAAAACGATGCCTATGTTTTCTTTGATAGAGGTAACCGATGAAGCGAAAGCGAAGGCTTTTGTTGAGCTGCCGGTGAAATTGTACCGGGGCAATCCGTATTGGGTGCGTCCTTTGGATAACGATATCCGGAACGTATTCGACAAGGACAAGAATCCTTGTTTTCGAGAGGGCGGAGAATGCGTCCGCTGGCTGTTGGCGGACGAAACCGGAAACTATGTGGGGCGCGTTGCCGCTTTTATCAATCGGAAGACTTGCGGACTGGACAAGTACAAGGTAGGACAAATGGGGTTCTTCGAGTGCATTGACAACCAGGAGGCTGCTTTCCGGTTGTTCGACCGGTGCAGGGAATGGCTGGAGGAGAGAGGCGTGGAAGCCATGGAAGGACCGGTGAATTTCGGAGAGCGGATAGAGTGGTGGGGATTGCTGATAGACGGTTTCGAGGAACGTCCGGTGTATGCGATGCCCTATACGCATTCGTATTATGTGAAATTCTTTGAGGCTTACGGTTTCCGGGACTTTTTCAAGCAGTTCATCTTTCGGACGCATCTGGTTATGGAAAGTTTGTCGAAGATTGTGGTGTGGAAAGCGGACCGGATATTGAAGAATCCGGAGTACACCGTTCTGACCTACGGGGATGTCGGGAAAGAGAAGGCCATAGATGCCCTGCTGGAAGTGTATAACAAGGCCTGGAATCTGGAGGTGCATGGCGTGGACGGCATTACCCGGGAACAGGTGGAGGCCATTTACAAAAGTTTACAGCCTGTCATCGACAAGGATTTGATTTATTTTGCTTTCTACAAAGAGCAGCCTATCGGATTCTTCCTGATGTTTCCTGAATTGAACCAGGCGGTGAGACACCTTGGCGGCAAAATGAACCTGCTCGGGAAATTGAAGTTCTTGTATTACCTGAAAGTAAAGAAAATCAATGTCGCTTTGGGGCAATTGTTCGGTGTCGTTCCGGAATTTCAGGGCAAGGGCGTGGAGGCTGCCCTGATAAAACGCTTTACCGAGCGCATCGTGGAACAGAACAGCAAATATAAATATCTGGAATTAAACTGGGTAGGGGATTTCAATCCACCGATGATTCATTTGATGGATTATATCGGGGCGAAGGCGGTTCGCACTTTCGTCACGTATCGAAAGTTATTCCGGGAGGACATTGAATTTGTCCGTTCTGCCGATAAGATGAAAGGATAAAAAAACAGGCTAAAAGCCTGTTTTTTTAGTTTCCGTGTTTGGAATGCAGTTTCAGACGCATCAACCGGAGTTCTTCTTCCGAATAGTCGCCTTCAAATTCATCGTATGCTTCGGAAATATTGTCTGAGGAGGCCTCCATGAAATAATCCATGATTTCCTGCTGCTGGTCCTCGTCCAGGATTTGATTGATGTAGTAATCGATGGTCAGTTTGGTGCCTGAGAAAACAATGGCTTCCATTTCTTTGATGAGCTCGTCGTAGGTGAGCCTTAAAGCGGAGGCGATGTCTTCCAGGTCAATTCGCCGGTCGATATACTGAACGATGTACACTTTGAATTTGGATTGGTCGGGAGCGGTTTTCACCACCATGTCCTGTGCCCGTTCAATCTCGTTGTCTTCCACGTACTGTTTGATGATTTCGACAAATTCCTTGCCGTATTTTTGGGCTTTGCCGACCCCCACGCCCTGAATAGTTGCCAGTTCTTCGAGCGTGACCGGATAGTTGGTGCACATATCTTCCAAGGAAGGATCCTGGAAGATGACATAAGGCGGCAGGTTGTTCGTCTTGGCGATTTTCTTGCGCAGATCTTTCAATATGGCGAACAAGGTGCTGTCGAGGGCGGACACGCCGCCTTTTTCCTGTATTTTCTCCTCTTCTTCGTTTTCCTCGAAATTATGATCTTCCATCAGCATAAAACTTTTAGGGTCATCCAGAAATTTCTGTCCTTCCTCCGTCAATTTGATGACTCCATATTGTTCGATGTCTTTTTCGATAAAGCAGCTGACTAATGCGCGGCGATAAACCATGGTCCAGAACTGACGGGTTTTCTCGGAACCTGTGCCGAAGAGTTCCAGTTTATCGTGCTTGTATGATTTTACAGCGGAGTCGGCTTCACCGAGCAGGATGTTGACCAGATGTTCAATCTTGAACTTTTCTTTTACGTCATTGACCAATTGCAGGGCATCGACCATATAATCCGAGCCTTCAAATTCTTTCTTCGGATACAGACAGTTGTCGCAGCATCCGCAATTCTCTTCCTCGTAGGCTTCTCCGAAATAATGCAACAACACCTTGCGCCGGCACAGCGAGGTTTCGGCATAGGCGACGGTTTCCATCAGCAACTGTTTGCCGATTTCCTGTTCGGCTATCGGTTTGCCTTGCATGAATTTCTCGAGTTTCTGGATGTCCTTGTAGCTGTAATAAGTCAGGCAGATACCTTCGCCACCGTCCCGTCCGGCGCGTCCGGTTTCCTGATAATATCCTTCCAGGCTTATGGGAATATCGTA
>CAYNXE010000162.1:4494-5666 GCA_964400995.1 uncultured Odoribacter sp. | reverse complement strand
TTAGGATTCAAAATAGTTATGGCGGTGAGTAGCGAGTTAGTTATAGACGTAAAAGCGGACGAGATCGTGATTGCCTTGCTGAGGGAGAAGCGACTGGTGGAGCTGACCAAGGAAAAGACCAGCATGCAGTTTGCGGTGGGAGACATCTACCTGGGAAGGGTGAAGAAGATCATGCCCGGACTGAATGCCGCTTTCGTGAACGTAGGGTATGAGAAGGATGCGTTTTTGCATTACCTGGATTTGAGTCCGCAGTTTCATTCCTTGGACAGCTACATCAAGCAGTGCATCGCCCGCAGAGGCATGCCGGTTTCCAAGCTGAAGCTGGAGCCGGAAATCGCTAAGAACGGGAAGATTGCGGATATATTGACGGTGGGGCAGTGGGTGGCGGTGCAGGTGGCGAAGGAGCCGATTTCCACCAAAGGTCCGCGCCTGACTTCCGAATTGAGCATTGCGGGCAGGAACCTGGTGCTGATGCCCTTTGCGGACAAAGTGTCCGTTTCCCAGAAAATCAAATCCCAGGAGGAGAGGAAGCGTTTGAAGCGCCTGATTGAGAGCATCAAGCCGAAGAATTACGGAGTGATTGTCCGGACCGTTGCCGAAGGCAAGAAGGTGGCGACGTTCGACAGCGAGCTGAAGGAGCTGGTGGAGCGTTTCGAGACGGCTTTCAAGCATATCCGCGAGATGGAGCCTCCGAAGCTGATTTTGGGGGAAATCGACCGGACTAGTGCCATTCTGCGGGATATTCTGAATCCTTCCTTTGAGAACGTGTATGTGAACGACATCACGTTGAGCAAGGAGATTCGGCATTTCCTGAGCACGATTGCCCCGGAGAAGCAGGACATCGTCAAATACGTGTCTCCGGAAATTCCCATATTGGACCATTTCGGTGTCGACAAGCAAATCAAGTCTTCTTTGGGCAAGACCGTTTCTTTCAAGAACGGGGCTTATCTGATTATCGAGCACACGGAGGCTTTCCATGTCATCGATGTGAACAGCGGCAATCGCACGAAGTTGGGGGACGACCAGGAGACCAATGCCCTGGAGGTGAACCTGGCGGCTGCCGAGGAGGTGGCAAGGCAATTGCAGTTGCGCGACATGGGAGGAATCATTGTCATTGATTTTATCGATATGCAGAAGGCGGAGAATCGCCAGAAGTTGTTCGACAAGATGAA
>CAYNXE010000162.1:4154-4484 GCA_964400995.1 uncultured Odoribacter sp. | reverse complement strand
GGTCTGATGCAGATTACCCGCCAGCGGGTGCGTCCTGCCATGACGGTGGATACCATGGAGCAATGTCCCGTATGCCACGGAACGGGCAAGGCGGAGGCGGCTATCCTGCTTATCGACAAGATTGAGGATACGCTGGAGTATCAGGTTTGCGAAAAGAAAAACAGGCATGTCGTGCTGAAGGTGCATCCTTTCGTGGGTGCTTATCTGAAGAAAGGCTTTTGGTCGCGCCGGAGGAGATGGGCGTTCCGTTACCACATTTCCCTGAGGGTGGTGGAGGTTCCTTCCTATTATATTTACGAGTATCATTTATACAATCGGTATAACCGGGAG
>CAYNXE010000162.1:0-4144 GCA_964400995.1 uncultured Odoribacter sp. | reverse complement strand
TCCGCTTTCGACTTTTTTGTTTATGCCTTGGCGGAACGGGGGCTTCTTAAAGAATTTTTAAAAACGCCTTTTAGCCGTTAATTATATATTAAACTTGAATGACGGGTCATTGTGAAAATAAATTAATAATATTTTTGTATAGAATTTTTGCACGGAGACGTGTAGAAGAGATGAAGAAGAATAATGATTAATAATAATTTACTTGAAGATTTATGAAGAAAGGATTATTTGCTTTTTGGTTGGTATTCCTTGCCGGAATCTTTTCCGCTTCCGCGCAGGTGGAAAATCCGACGAGGTGGTCTTACTCTCAGAAAAGCCTGGGAAATCAGGAATATGAGCTGACGTTCAAGGCGGCGATAGAGCCGGGCTGGCACGTTTATTCCATGTACACTCCGGAGGGAGGACCTATGGCGACCGTTTTGTCTTTCGAGGAGAACGGCAAGGGCGTCGAGTTGTTGGGCAAGGCAACGGAGAACAAGCCGAAAAAAGAGCGGGACGCAGTGTTCAAAGTGGACGTGTTGTCGTTTGAGAACGAGTATGTCATCACCCAGAAAATCAAGGTGACGGATCCGGCTTTGGCTACCGTGACCGGTACGATAGAATACCAGGCCTGCCGGGAAGGACAATGCGTGATGTTCGACGAAGCCTTCACGGTGAAGGTGAAAGAAGGTGCCGCCAAGGAAACGGTAAAGGCTGCTCCGGCGGCAAAGGAAGCGCAGAAGGACGATTCCTTGTGGGGCTTTTTCTGGATTGCGTTTGTTGCCGGTTTAGCTGCGGTGGTTATGCCTTGCGTGTTCCCGATGATTCCGATGACGGTGTCTTTCTTTATGCACGGGGATGCCAATAAAGCAAAGGCCAAGGCAAAAGCCATTTTCTTCTCATTGTCCATTATCGCCATTTATACGGCATTGGGTTTGATTATTTCCATGCTGTTGGGACCGGACTTCATCAACTGGTTGAGTACCAACTGGGTGCCTAACTTGTTCTTCTTTGTCATTTTTATGATTTTTGCGGCCTCTTTCTTCGGCGCTTTCGAGATTGTGCTGCCGTCCTGGATTGTGAACAAGTCGGATGCCCAGGCGGACAAAGGAGGTTACGTCGGAGCGTTTTTCATGGCATTTACCTTGGTATTGGTGTCTTTCTCTTGTACGGCTCCGATTGTGGGTACCGTTTTGGTGGAAGCTGCCCGCGGTTCTATCCTGCGTCCGATTATCGGTATGCTGGGATTCTCCATTGCAGTTGCCCTGCCGTTCGGCTTCTTCGCTTTCTTCCCCTCCAAGTTGAGCAACCTGCCCAAATCCGGCGGTTGGTTGAACTCTGTCAAGGTGGTATTGGGATTCATCGAGGTGGCTCTCGGCTTCAAGTTTTTGATGGTTGCCGACCAGACTTATCACTGGGGTTTGCTCGACCGGGAAATCTACATCGCTATCTGGGTGACTATCTTCACGCTGCAAGGTTTGTACTTGATGGGCAAAATCAAATTTGCGCATGACAGCGAATTGACTCACATCGGGGTGCCTCGTCTGGCTTTCATCATTGCGACTTTCACTTTTGTCGTGTATTTGATTCCGGGTATGTTCGGTGCGCCTTTGAAGGCTCTTGCCGGTTATTTCCCGCCGCAGGAAACCATTGACTTCGACATCAACCGCATCGTTCGGGAGAATGTGAAGCAGATTTCCGTGAATGGGGTGGCTGCGACTTCCAATGCCCGTTCTGAGGCGTGCGAGGCTCCGAAGTATTCCGATTTCCTGCACCTGGCTCACGGTCTGGACGGTTATTTCGATTACGAGCAGGCGTTAAAGTGCGCGCAGGCTCAGAATAAGCCGTTGTTCATCGACTTCACCGGTCACGGATGCGTCAATTGTCGTGAAATGGAGCAGACGGTATGGTCGGATCCCCGCGTTCTGGAGATGTTGAAGAATGATTATGTGGTGGTTGCCTTGTATGTGGATGACAAGACGACCTTGCCCGAAAACGAGTGGTATGTGTCCGATTACGACGGAAAGAAGAAAAAGACTTTGGGAAAGAAGAATGCGGATTTCCAAATCAAGAAGTTCGATTCCAATGCACAACCCAATTACATCCTGCTGGATAGCCGGGGCGGAAACGACACGAACCTGCAACAGCACGTCCTGGCTCCTGCCCGGGGACACAACTTGGACAAGGATGCTTTTGTGAACTTCCTGAAACAAGGATTGGAAGAGTACAAGAAGAGGAAGTGAGAAAGTTTATAAAGTTATAAAGTTCGTAAAGTTTATAAAGTGATAAGGCGGGGAGAGGTGCTTGGGGGCTTTCGGGAACTTTAGAAGACTATAAATCAAAAAGGGGAACTATCTATGATTAGGTAGTTCCTTTTTGTATGCTTTGGGGTGTCGTTGTTTGAATGGGTGTAGAGTTTATTTATTTTTTTATCTTTGTCAGCGTGGGAGCAAGTGGTGTAGTCTGTGTAGTAGCCAGTAAAAAGGATTACCCGATTTATTAAAGAATGAAGTGATGAAAAAGTTAGGTTTGATGTTATGTTTTTCGCTCTTGTTGTTGAGCGGGAAAGCGCAGGATTTGGTCAGTGATTTTTTGCAAAAGCAACCCGATGCGGAGGAGTTCACCCAGGTGAATGTCAGTCCCAAGATGTTTCAATTGTTGTCGAATATTGCCGATGAAGAAACGGAAGGGATTATCCGGAACCTGACCGGAATGAGGATTGTCGTTGCGGAAACGAATGTTGACAAGCATTTTGCCCTGTTGAAGTCGATGATAGGGAAAAGAAAGGGATATGAAGAATTGATGACTGTCAAGGAGGAGGCGGAAAAGGTCGAGATGTATATCCGTGAAAACAACGGAAGCGTATCCGAATTGGTGATACTGGTTGCCGGAGAAGATGAATTTGTGCTGATGAATTTTACGGGCAAGATTGATTTGAAAAAGATTGCCCAGTTGACCCAGGTCGTTCCTGTCGAGGGGATGGAATATCTGGATAAGGTGAAAGGTGCTTCTCGGAAAAACAAAGAATCACGATAATACAGGGGAGGTTTTCCCTCCGAATGATTCGGGAGTTGATGAAAACTGCTGCCTGAAACCGGTTGTTTTGACAGAATCGCTTATCTTTGCTAAAAATGTGAAGAAACAGTATGCGTTTGATTTATTCTATACTTCTGTGCTTGTGGATTGTCGGGACGGTGGGATGCAGCGGAGAAAAGAAGAAAGTACCGTTCCGGTATTTCCGTAATTTTCAGCGTACATTCAATGATTTGAATGACAGGCATCTTCAGGCTGCCAGGCAATGGGGAATCCAGCCGATAGCCGAGGAGGCCGATTTTGTGGCGCAAAAAGGAAAATTGACGAAAATTGCTTCTTGCAGGCATTACGAGGTGGATAAGTTGACTCACTCCCTGCCGTATCTGGTGCCCCGGGCGGAGAAGTTGTTGAGGACGATCGGGCGGAATTTCCGGGATTCCTTGGACTGCAAGGGTTTGCCCGACCGGAAAATCGTTGTGACCAGCGTGTTGCGCACGGGGGGAACAATCGAGCAGTTGAGAAAGAAGAATATCAATGCCAGCAACAATTCGGCGCACGTTTACGGAACGACTTTCGATGTTGCCTATGCCCGGTACAAGGGGGCGGGAAAAGAGGAAACGGACAAGTTGAAGTCGGTATTGGCGGAGGTGCTCCAGGATTTGCGCAAGCAGGAGAAGTGTTATGTCCGCTATGAGTTTAAACAGGGGTGTTTTCACATCACCGTGCGCTAAGGATTGTTTTTCTCAAAGTAGGGATTCGGTAATGAAAATATTCGTACATTTGCCACTAAAGTCCCAATATCATACCAAAACGTTGAAGAATGACACGCATACCGAAATATTCACTACAATATCGACGTCGAGGTGGGACTGGTATCCCGGAACAATGTGGAAGATGTGAACCGGAATGTGGTCAGCGTGATAGGTAGCATGGGGAAAATATGATGCAGGTTGACGATAAGTTGATAATCGGACTTTTGACGGAGAATGATCCGCGAGGCATGGAATTCATGTTCACCTGCTATTACCGTCCCTTGGTGTTGTGGACGGATACGATTTTGAACGATATTGCGGCGGCGGAAGATTTGGTGCAGGAATTTTTTGTGGATTTTTGGCATCAGCATATTTATGAG
>CAYNXE010000161.1:984-5697 GCA_964400995.1 uncultured Odoribacter sp. | reverse complement strand
ATCCAATAATAAGGCTAATTTTTACTTATACAATGGAGAGGAATTAGATACGATAAAGGATGAGTTCTGCAAATTATATTTGTCAATTGATTTCTTTGTTTATGACTCAGTTTTATACACTTTCAATTTAAAATTTGAGGAAGTTTTTGACATTGAAAAGACGATAAAAAGAATCAAAGAAAAACGAATTGAGGAAATGTTAATGACACAGTTAGTTTCAAACGAAGATCAGTTTAAAATGTTTGCTCAAAGCTATAATGCTCCTAAAACATTTATTAGCTTATCTAAAGAGAGAATTGATTTATTAAAAGATGAAAATAAGAGGCAAGAATTTGCAACCAGATTTGGATTTGAACTAGACCAAAATAATAATTTTGTTTTAGATGATGAAGGTAAGGCGTCTTTATTCATTCGATATTTGTGCTATAAAGTATTTGAAGAAGCTGAAACACATGATGTTATCGAGGCATCCAATGTTACGAAACTCAACATTTAAATAAATATACATTTCAAAGTGGGTTCCCACTTGTTCTCACGCGGCATAGGCCGAGTACCAAAATTCTCAAGATCTTTGGATTTTGGGAATTTTCTTAACCTTGTAAGATGTTCGTAGGGACACAAATGCAAAAAGCAAACAGCAAGTTCGTAATAGAATGGCACTGTGATGCGTGACTTTCTTCAAAGTTTTAATAAGTGGTCGGGCTGCATTTAATCAGCGTTATAATTCGGAATTTGATTCGGCGATTAACTTATAGCCATTTGACAAGATGCTTATTCTTTTTTAGAACGGAGATGTAAAAGGTATCGGTGGCATCTTCTTCCAAAATCGGAATAACTACTCTGTTCGGCAATTCGCCGAAATATTTCGCCGAAAGGTTGGTGGCAAATACGGGTAACAGCGATTCCTCTATTAAATCGTTAAAAGTGTTTCTGTCCGTTTGGATTATAAATCTAGTGTTGGGCAAATGTTTTAGTACTTTTTCCCACGAGCCAATTTGTTCAAATAGTAGCATAGATATACCGTCCATTTCTTCAAACGTGACACCGTTTGTTTTGGTTGCGAGTTTATGGTTGTAAGGAACGCAGATATTCAAGTGCTCTTCTTTGAACTTAACTGAAACGTAATCGGGGGAGTCGAGTTGCGTTGAAGTTATAATGATATGATAATCTCCGCTTATTAAACCTTTAAACAGTTTATCGTTGTCTGCAATAGCGGTTGTTACCGTTTTATCGGGGAACTGTTGTGAAAGATCTGGAATAAGTTCCCACATAGGGGCAGGGGCGCATGAGCCTACCGAAATATTCCGCTTGCTTTTATCAAACGCCTTAATGCTGTCCATATAGTAGTCGAAGTCGGTCAATATTTTTCTTGCAAAGTCAACTGCTAGCTTTCCGTTTTCGTTAAGCTCAATTTTGTTTTTTAAGCGGTCAAACAGGGTAACGTTCAAATCTTCTTCCATGCGTTGCATAGAACGGCTTAGGGCGGGCTGAGAAATAAATAGGGATTCTGCCGCTTTGCTAAGCGTACCGCAATCGGATATTGTAACGAGTTGTTTTAGCTGTTGCAAATCAATCATAAGCGTTCACCTGAAATGATTATATCAAAAGCATAAGTCGAAGTCAATCACTATGCGTTCAGGTTATAGCGCAATGCACAATTGGCATTTTACCCGTGCGTGTATAGCGACTATAATATAAGCATATAACAGGAGGTTTTTTTCTATGCAATACGTAACTTTATCAAATGGAGTAAAAATGCCACAGCTTGGCTACGGTGTATATCAGGTGAGCAAGGATGAGTGCGAGCGTTGCGTTTTTGACGCACTTAAAGTAGGATACCGTCATATTGACACGGCGCAGAGCTATTTCAATGAGGAAGAAGTGGGAAACGCCATTAAAAAATCGGGCATTCCGCGTGAAGAAATATTTTTGACGACCAAAGTTTGGATAGAACATTACGGTTATGAGGCGTGCAGGGCTTCCGTATTGGAATCACTTAAAAAACTTCAAACAGACTATATAGACCTTATGCTGTTGCATCAGCCTTTCTCGGATTATTACGGTGCGTGGCGTGCACTCGAAGATTTATACGATGAAGGCAAGATAAGGGCAATCGGCATCTCAAATTTCTATCCGGACAGAATGATTGACCTTGCTTCATTTGCAAGAATTAAGCCTATGGTAAATCAGGTGGAAACTCATCCGTTCAATCAGCAAGTTGAAGCGCAGAAATGGATGGAGAAATACGGTATTCAAATTGAAGCGTGGGCTCCGTTCGGCGAAGGTAGAGGCGGACTGTTCACAAACGAAACGATTGCCGAAATCGGAAAGAAATACGATAAATCGGTTGCGCAGGTGATTTTGCGTTGGGAGTTGCAACGTGGAATCGTAGTCATTCCCAAATCGGTGCATATCGAAAGAATGGAACAGAACTTTAACGTATTCGATTTTGAACTCTCTGATGAGGATATGGCTGTAATGGCAAGTCTTGATAAAAGAGAAAGCTCGTTTTTCTCGCACCAGGACCCCAATATGGTTGAGTGGTTTGTGAAAATGGTAGAAGAGCGCAAAAACAACAACGACCACAAGAAAGAAAAGAAGAATTGGTAAGATATGACGATACTATACTTTACGGCAACGGGAAACAGCTTGTACGTTGCGAAACAATTTGACGGAAAGAAAATAAGCATACCGCAAGCGATAAAGGAAAGCGAATATGAGTTTAGCGATGATGCTATCGGTGTGGTATGTCCCGTGTATTGCAATATGCCGCCTAAAATCGTGCTTGACTTTTTATCGAAAGCAAAGCTCGAGGCTGAATACAAATTTATGATTCTGACTTATGGGCACATGAATTTCGGGGCGGCGGGACTTGCGCAGGAGCTTTGCAAAGAGCAGAGATTTGATTATATTCAAACGGTTTTAATGGTTGATAATTATTTGCCCGTGTTTGATATGAACAAGGAAACCGCCATAGATAAAAAACTCGATAAGCAACTTGCAAAAATAAAAGATGAAATTGCGGCAAAAGTAAGAGCAATTCCCAAAAGAAAAGCGTGTGACAAGGTAAAAGGCGGTATGGCGGATAAATACTTTTCCGCGCATCCCGAACTTAACGACGGAAGCGCTATAACCGTAACGGATAAATGCGTAGGGTGCGGAATATGCGTGAAGGTTTGCCCAATCAGCAATTTCTATCTTGAAAACGGCGTTGCCAAACGCAAAAACGAAACCTGTGAATTTTGCCTTGCTTGTGCAAATCTTTGTACCAATAAGGCGATTATCTGCAAGTATTCGGACAAGAATCCCGATGCAAGATACCGCAACCCTAACGTAACGCTTTGCGAGATTATTAAAGCGAACGCGCAAGTTAAAATCGAATGTAAATAATAAGGAGATATCTATGAAAAAGGTTTTTAGGACTTTTGTTTGCGTGCTCTTAGGCGTGCTGTTGATTCTGTCGTTAGTTGCCTGCAACAACGATAATCGTGGCAATCAGGATCCGCCCGAAACACCCGCTCAGCCTACGGCAAGTCTGACCTATGAGAAAGTCGGAAATGAGTACAAGGTGACGGGTATGACGGGAAAAGAAACGGCTGTCGTTATTCCCGCAGAACACGATGGGCTTTCCGTAACTGTGATAGGCGAAAGTGCATTTGCGTATTCTAGGCACACGGATGACATTTATTCGGTTACGATTCCCGATTCCGTAACGACAATCGAGCGTAACGCTTTTTATAACAGAACCGAGATGACTTCCGTCAATATCGGGCAAAACAGTCAGCTCACGACAATCGGTAACAATGCTTTTTCGGGGAACTACTCATTGACGAGTATATATATTCCTGAAGGCTTGACATCGCTAGGCGATGGAGTATTCAATAACTGCGGTTCGCTCAATAGTATTGCGGTGGCAACGGGTAACACGGTTTATTCGGGCGAAGGAAACAATTTGATAGAAAAAGCAACGAATACGCTTATCAGAGGCACGAACAATAGCACGATTCCATCAAGCGTTACGACGATTGCACCTCGCGCTTTTTCAAGAGCAACCGCAACCGAGCTCGTTATTCCCGCAACGGTTACTACTATCGGTAACTACTTTATTGCAGACAGTGCATACGTTACGATTAGCTATCAAGGTACGCAGGAGCAGTGGGACGCCGTTTCAAAAACAAGCATGTGGAATTACGGCAACAGAGGGGTTGAGTTGAAATTCAAAACCGAACCTAATATTCTGATTGTGTATTTTACAGCGGAGTACGGAAATACTGAAAGAATAGCAAATTATATTCGCGAACGGATTGGTGGCGATATAGTTAAAATTGAGGCAGCGCAACCGTATACTTCGCAAGAACTGAATTACAGTATTAAAAACAACCGTCCCGAAGTTGAAAAGGCAGAGAATGCCCGTCCGGAAATAGCACGGACAACTTATGCCCAAATTGATATCAGCAAATATGACGCGGTATTTATCGGATATCCTATCTGGTGGTGGACCGCACCGATGATTATCGGCACGTTTTTGGAGCATTATGATTTGACGGGCTACGATGTATATCCGTTTACGCAGTCAGCGTCTATGAATACGACGCACTTCAACACTTCTATGGAGTTCGTGCGCGACTGTGCAAAGAACGCAAACGTTCACGATGGACTGTTTGCAAGAGCGACAAGTACGGATACGATAAACGCGTATTTATCGACAAACGG
>CAYNXE010000161.1:0-974 GCA_964400995.1 uncultured Odoribacter sp. | reverse complement strand
GGAGCAAATAATGAAACGCATTTTGACGTTGATTTTATCGTTGGCATTATGTTGTTGCTTCGGCTTTATGCTCGTTGCTTGTAATAACACGCAGGGCAACACAAATCCGCCACCGAGTGGGGAAATAGAATCGCCCGAAAAGCCCGATGACGAAATGCCACCCGTTGATATAACAAAGCCTACGCCAAATGAAAGGCAGACGATATATCTTTGGAATGACGATAAAATTCCTTCGTGGCGTGGAAATCTCAACGGCAACGACCCTGCGGATTTTAGACCTCATATCCTTACGTATCCCGCGCAGGGAAGAATAAAGGGTGCGGTGCTCATTTGTCCGGGTGGAGCGTTTCAGTTCAAAAGCATGTATCCCGAAGGCTACAGTGTAGCGGAAAGACTTTCCGCACTCGGATATCAATGCTTTATAGTAAGTTATAGATTAAGTCCGTACAGTCAGGCGGAGAGCGCACTCGACCTTGCCCGTGCAGTCAGATACGTTCGTTATAATGCAAAGGCTTACGGAATAGAAGAAAAAGATATTGCAATTGTCGGCTTTTCGGCAGGCGGAATACTTTGTGGCGAACACGCGCTTAATTGGAAGGGCACGGTATCACCCACAAAATTAGATATCAATTATGTGCCAGATGCGCTCGATAGAGTTAATGCCAATATTGCGGCGGTAGGACATATTTACTCGTTTTATGGCAGACTGTCCGTATCGAATAACAACGTGGAAACTTTAAGAGCGGGAAACTTGCCACCTACGTTCTACGCTTACGGCACGCGAGATCCTTTTTACAGTCAGTTCAATCAAAACGTGGAAGCAACGAAGCAAGCGGGCGTAACGGTGGAATCGCACGTATTTGAAAATCAACCGCACGGCTTCGGTGCAGGCAACGCAAACTCGAATTGGATACCGCTATTCGACACATTCTTGACGAATATTTTTAAGCCATATCAAGGCAGTACAATTCCCG
>CAYNXE010000160.1:0-5719 GCA_964400995.1 uncultured Odoribacter sp. | reverse complement strand
ATCCTCCATTATCCGAAACAAAGTGTCATCCTTTTGAACTACAAAGGTTTCTGCCTATATCTGCAAAACACACTTCCCCCTCAATCCCCACCCATCCCCTATGTCCGCCAGCACAAATTGAAAACATTGCCGCCGGAAACAGGACTATCGGACAAACAACTGTTCTGCCAGCCCCACCTGCTCGTCCACGCAAAAGACACGATTGCCATCCTGTCCCGCAAGCACCCTGTTTATCATCCGTGTCGCACGCTCATCGTCACAGGGAATCTGTCCCCCGGGAAAGTCTTTCCTGTCACCGGGGACACCCGTCTCCCCCAACAAATTATCCTGGACGGTTCCAACAACCGCCATACCCTGTCCGACTGGAAAACATTTTGCCTCCAACATCGGATTTTGTTGCAAAATACAGCAGAAAACGGCTTTGTCCGACTTTTGTTAAAATAAATATTCCGGCTACCGCATAATCCTTTTATTTTGCTAAATTTGCCGCTGAACTTTGAAAGTCACAAACCACCATGAATATTGTCATTGCAGGAGCAGGAGCAGTAGGCACGCATCTGGCGAAGATGCTTAGCCGCCAGGAACACAATATTATGTTGCTTGATTCCAACCAGGAGAAATTAGAGGAACTCGAAAACCAAATCGACATCCTTTCCGTCGTGGGGTCGTGCACCTCGATTGGAGCGTTAAAAGAGGCAGAAGTGGGAAAAAGTGACTTGTACATTGCCGTCAATCCGCAGGAAGACCAAAACATAAATTCCGCCATTTTAGCCAAGAAACTGGGGGCGAAAAGAACCATCGCCCGGGTGAACAACAGCGAATACCTGGAGACCGAGCATGCGGAATACCTGCGTTCCATCGGCATTGATTCACTCATCTACCCGGAACGCTTGGCTGCAGAAGAAATCGTCGCTTCGCTGAAACAGATCGGTTCCCGGCAAATGCACGAATTTTCAGACGGACGCCTGCAATTGTTAGGCATCAAACTCTGGGACAACGCACTCATCCTGAACCATACCTTGATTAAAATGGCAAGCATATACGGAGCCGACCAGTTCCGGATTGTTGCCATCAAACGCCACAACCGCACGATCATCCCTCGGGGAAACGATGAACTGCAATATGGTGATTTGGTTTTCATCGTCACACGCCCTTCATTCGTATCCAATGTATTCACCTTGTGCGGCAAGGAACAATTTGAAATCAAAAATATCCTCATTGTCGGCGCATCGCGCATCGGCATAAAAACAGCCTCGCTGCTGGAGAAAAATTACAATGTCAAAATCATCGAAAAAGACAGGGAAAAGTGCATTCAGCTGGCGGATAAACTGCAATCGACGCTGGTCATCAACGGCGACGGCAGGGATTTAAACTTGCTCCGGGAAGAAGGCATCAAAAACATTGACGCTTTTATCAGCCTCACTGGTTCCTCCGAGACAAACATCCTGTCCTGCCTGCTGGCAAAAAAAATGGGCGTGAAGAAAAGTGTCGCCGAGGTGGAAAACATCGACTACATCGACCTCGCTGAAAACATCGGCATCGGAACGCTGATCAACACCAAGCTGATTGCCGCCTCGCACATTTACCGCTACACGATGAATGTCGACGTTCGGCACCTGAAGTTCCTGACTTTCTCCGAAGCCGAAGTGTTCGAACTGGAGGCGAAACCGGGGTCTAAAATTACCAAACATAAACTGCAAGACATGCACTTTCCGGACGATGCGACCGTCGGCGGCGTTTTCCGAGGAGAGGAAACCATCATCGCCAAAGGAGACGTACAAATCCAACCCGGCGACAATGTCGTCATATTCGCCTTGCAGAATGCCGTAAAAAAAGTGGTCTAATACTTCCATTTATGCGTACCCATGATAAATTTCCGTTTTATAGCCAAACTGATGGGCAGACTGCTGATGATTGAAAGCGGTTTCCTATTGCTATGCACCTGCATCGCCCTGCTATACGGAGAATCGGACGCCCTGGCGTTTTTTTACACCTGCGCCATTACCGCTACGGCAGGATTATTGCTGACGAATCTTGTCAAAACGCAGGACCGCATACTGGCAAAAAAAGATGGATATTTCATGGTTTCCATGGTGTGGATTGTGTTCTCTTTGTTCGGCTGTCTGCCCTACCTGTTCGGACACACCATTTCCTCTTTTCCCGAGGCTTTTTTTGAGACCATGTCGGGATTCACCACCACCGGACTGACGGTATTGCAAGACCTGGAAAGCCTGCCCCATGCCACTCTTTTCTGGCGCTCACTGACCCAGTGGCTGGGAGGCTTGGGAATCATTATGCTGTTTATTGCCATTCTATCCAGCCTCGGCATCGAAGGACGAGACCTGTATGTGGCGGAGGTACCCAGCCCCACCCACAGCAAAACCTCCTTTACCTTCACATCGTCCGCCCGGAAAATGTGGATACTCTATACCCTGCTGACACTCTTGCAAACTCTCCTGCTCCTATTCGGAGGCATGGATTTCTTTGACGGCATCTGCCACTCCTTTGCCACCATGGCAACTGGCGGATTCACCACAAAGGCATCCGGCATCGCCCACTGGGACTCCGCTTATATCCAATACGTACTGATTATCTTCATGTTTATCGCCGGTACCAACTTCGGCTTGCTGAGCCTTGCCTTCAAAGGCAACTGGAGCAAACTGACGGAAGACAATGAGTTTCGCATCTATGTCGGCATCATTCTCATCGCCAGTTTTTTCATCGGCAGTGAACTGTATCTCAACCACTGGAGCGACGGCGAACAAAGCATCCGCAACGCCCTCTTCCAGGTGGTATCTCTGATTACCACCACGGGCTACGTCACCACCGACTATCAGGCATGGCCTTCGTTCCTCTACCTGATTCTGTGCTTCCTCTTTTTTACCGGAGCGTCGTCCGGCTCAACGTCCGGCGGACTGAAAATCATGCGGGTTTACCTGCTTTTCAAAAACTCCCTCATTGAACTGAAAAGAATCATCCATCCCAACGGGATTATCAATGTGAAATACAACAAAAAAACCGTTCACCCGAACATCATGAGCGGCATCATGGGGTTCGCCATCCTCTTCATCGTGGTATTTGCCATCAGTAGCGCCATCATGACACTATTTACGGAAAACATCGCCACAGCCTGCAGCATGGTGATTTCCAGTATCAGCAATGTCGGCGCCCCCTTCGGAAACATCGGTCCCGATTATTCATTCGCCGCATTGAACAATAGCGCCAAATTGTTTCTGGCATTCCTCATGTTGGTGGGACGTCTTGAAATACTGACCGTCATGGTTCTCTTCACCCCGGCTTTCTGGAAAAGATAATCAGGACAGCCGTTCCAAGGTCAAATCAGGCAGATTCCGCATAAACAAAAAAAGTTCGCTTTCATCCAGATAGCGTTTCGTCTTGATGACCATGCTCACTCGGAATATCTCCTTATGCTCCAAAAGTTCCCTTTGCACCTCATAATTGGTTATCCGGTATTTTTTCAAATGCAACTCGTTGATCACCCGTTTCAGGTTCTCGGCATCCGTGGTCGAAAACACCAGATAGGAACTATGTTCTCCCACATTCCGGAAAACAACTGTAAGAAACTCCAAACCCACCAGCGTCAGCAACATCGCACAAACTCCAATCCAATACATCCCTCCCCCGACGGCAAGTCCGATTCCGGAAGTCGCCCACAAGCCGGCAGCCGTTGTCAAACCTCTCACAAACTGCTTCTGGATTAATATGGTGCCGGCACCGATAAAACCGATTCCGCTGACCACCTGTGCCGCAATTCGCCCAGGATCCACCCGGACTCCCGAACTATCCAGCACATCCGCAAAACCGTGCTGCGAGACAATCATCAACAACGCACTTCCCAGCGCCACCAGAAAATGAGTCCTCAAACCCGCCTCCTTGGCCCTGTACTCCCGGTCCCAGCCAATCACTCCCCCCAGCAAACCGGCAACCAACAACCGTAAAATAAAATCCCCGTACATAAAAAACTCCTTTCTCGCACAAAAGGCTGCCCTGAATCTCCGGACAGCCTTTTACATTTTGATTTATACATTTTTTACTCCAGCTCTCCGATACCCTGCCGCACAATCTCAATGGAAGGACCCGTACAATCCACGACGGTCGATGCAACATTCTGTCCGTAACCGCCGTCCACGACAACATCCACCGACTTGCCGTATTTCTCGTAAATAAGTTCCGGATCGGTCATATACTCCACGACATCATCATCCGCTTTTACGGACGTAGTCAAAAGAGGATTTCCCAATTCCTCCACGATAGCCATTACGATGCGATTGTCCGGCACCCGGATTCCTATCGTCTTTCTCTTGTTCATCAGTACATTGGGCAACTTGCTGGTCGCAGGCAGTATAAACGTGTAAGGTCCCGGCAGGTTCCGCTTCATCACCTTGAATGTTTCATTGCTCACTTTGGCATAAGTCGCAATATTGGAAAGATCCCGGCAAATCATCGAGAAACTGGCTTTCTCCGGTTTTACTCCCTTCAACTGACACACCCGCTGCACAGCCTTCACATTGTTTATATCACAACCGATAGCATAAATCGTATCGGTCGGATAAATAATCACCCCACCCTCCTTCAAGACACCGACAATGCTACAAATATCCCTCTCGTTGGGATTGTCCTCGTATAATCTGACGAACATGGATTAACCGTTGACTTTCTTGTGGTCTTCCAGGAATTTCGCCAAACCTATATCAGTCAAAGGATGATTCAACAAGCCTTTTATGGCAGACAACGGACAAGTCGCCACGTCCGCACCGGCTTCTATACATTGAATGATATGCTGGGTAGAGCGAATGGAAGCTGCCAATACCTGAGTAGTATAGCCATAATAAGAAAACATGTCCACAATCTTGCTGACCAGCTCTATGCCGTCGCTTGAAATATCATCCAGACGTCCGACAAAAGGAGACACGTAAGTCGCACCTGCCTTGGCAGCCAGCAATGCCTGCCCCGGTGAGAAAACCAGCGTGCAGTTCGTCCGGATTCCCTTTTCCGTAAAATACTTGATTGCCTTGATGCCGTCTGCGATACACGGAACCTTTACCACGATATTGGGATGCAATGCCGCCAACTCTTCTCCCTCCTTGATCATCCCTGCAAAATCAGTGGAAATCACCTCCGCGCTCACATCTCCCTTCACGATATTGCAGATTTCAACATAATGCTTCCTGCAATTTTCATCACCTTTGATCCCCTCTTTTGCCATCAGCGATGGATTGGTCGTAACACCGTCAAGTACTCCCAAATCATTGGCTTCACGAATCTGTGCCAAATTTGCCGTATCAATAAAAAATTTCATAACTCGGTTTTTATTTTAATTTACAACTATAATTCTTATCAAAAACAAAATTAGAATATTCCCTGTAATAAAACGATTAATCGGGATGAAATTTTACAACAATCCCCGAATCGAAACGTATATCCCCAAAACATCACCGCCATGCAAAAAGAAAGAAAAACCAAAAGAAGAAAAGATTTCATACAGGTCACCCTGTTAATCAGCCTGTTGTTTCTTTATAGCTATTACGAAACCAAGCGCAAGGAGGAAATCTCCACCCCCTTGACCGAATTGTCATCCCTCGCTCCTTCCCCCGTCCTCATGTCATCTGAACGGTAAACTGGCATAGTGCGCCCTTACAAAATAAAAGGTCCCGGCGACCTTAGTGGTAACCGGGACCCCTGGAATTCGGCGCCGACC
>CAYNXE010000159.1:0-5780 GCA_964400995.1 uncultured Odoribacter sp. | reverse complement strand
ACGTTGAATTCTTATTACATCGGTGCTTTTGAGGTGACTCAGGGTCAGTGGGAGAAGGTGATGGGTACTTCTGTTACCCAACAGCGGAATAAGGTAAATTCAAGTTGGTCTCTTTATGGTGTCGGTCCTGATTATCCGATGTATTATGTGAGTTGGGAGGAAGCTCAGGCATTTTGTCAGGAGTTGAGCCGTAAAACAGGTAAGACATATACACTGCCAACTGAGGCACAATGGGAATATGCAGCAAGGGGAGGTAAAAAGAGTGAAGGAACAAAGTATAGCGGTAGCTGGTCTATAGATGCAGTGGCTTGGTATGACGGCAACAGTGCTTCTTCTACTCATCCTGTTGGGACGAAGCGTCCCAATGCGTTAGGATTATATGATATGAGCGGCAATGTATGGGAATGGTGTCAAGATTGGTATGGCGATTACCGTACTTATGACACACAGAATCCTACGGGGGCATCTTCTGGCTCTTCCCGCGTGCTTCGCGGCGGTGGTTGGTTCGGCATTGCGGGGCACTGCCGGGTGTCGTATCGGTACTACCGCAATCCGAGCGACCGTGGCAACAATTACGGCTTCCGCCTGGTCCTTCTTCCTTGAGCTTAGTGCGAGAGACGGATGTCCAATGTAGTAAACCGTCCTTTGTCGTGTTTGTCCTTTTGTGGGGCAAACGAAGATTAGCGGTCGATGACCGCCTGAACGCAGGTGCCGGTAGCGAGGCGGATGCCTTGTCGAGGGTTCTTGAGTAAAAAAGGGAAAGGGAAAATATTCTCCTTCCCTTTAACTTTAAAATGATGCTGTTCGTTACATACAAATATTATATATTAAAATATTTGCGCCTATATAAAAAGTAGCTATATTTGCAATAGAGTAGGGATGTTGTTCATACTTAGTAATATATTCAGATATGAAAAGAGAGAAAGAGAATACCAATACTAATTATATTGCAGCAGCAAAAAAAATGCTTTCTGATAAAAAGTTGGTTCTTGAATATTTAAAAGGTGAAAAAACTTTAACATCTTTGAAAAATGAAGGTATTATATTGGCAAGATTAAAATGAGCCAAAATAGAATGTTTTTAGACATTGAATATATAAATAAATTTTCGCCTTATCCTGTTACAGATTATCGTCAATATCTTGCATTCACAACAGATGCGAATATAGATTATAAAGTAACTTTTCAAAAAGATTCTTCTGGGTATTTTGGTGATAAAACTTATCATTTTATCTTTACTCAAGTAAAGAATGATCCCCAACATTCCGTTAAAGATGAAAATATACAAAGGACATTATTGACGATTATTGAGGCCTTTTTTAAGAATGATACTCATATCCTTATCTATATTTGTGATGCCACAGATGAAAGACAACTTGCCAGACATCGATTATTTAAAAGATGGTTCAAAAAATATGAAATAGATTTTTTCATGTCTGATGATATAATAAGTTCTAAGGATTTAAATGGTACGGAGATTCAATGTGCAGCAATCATAATAAAGAAGAGTAACCCAAAAGCTCATGAATATATAAGTAAATTTTGTGAATTAATTGCTTCGTTGAAGAAATAATACGAAAATCGCTTGAATTACAATCTTTTAACCATTTCATAAAGGTTTTGCTGTAAAAATGTATGTAGTTACCTTAATTTGAAAAGTGGAATGACTTGTAAAAAATGCGTGTTCAATGGAGGGATTAGGAGAATACGCTTTCGTTTGAAGCGATAAATATGAATTTTAAGCATTGTCCAAAATAATGATGAAAAAACAGGTTTTGTGTGTGCTTTTCGGACTGCTGGCTACGGGATGCTTGTCCGAATCTCCGCTGGAACGGGCATTGCGTCGAAGCGGAAACAACCGTGAACAGCTGGAGCAGGTGCTGCGCCATTATTCCCGTCATCCGGCGGATAGTCTGAAATACCGCGCAGCCCGCTTCCTGATTGAGAATATGCCGGGACACGGCTGGTATGACGGACCGGAATTGGAGACGTATTGCCGCTGGGTGGATTCGGTGTATGCCGGCAAGGAGCACGCCTGTCGTGCCATGTTCCATGAACTCGGTCTGCAATGGCAGGACGTGTCGGGCGATTTGGTTTTTCACGAGGATGTGGAGTGCCTCGACAGCACGTTTCTCATCACGCACATCGATTCCACGTTCAGCAGAGCTTCCCGCCGTCCGTGGCTGCAATCGGTCATGTTCGACGACTTTTGCGAATACGTGCTGCCCTACCGGGTGGAACACGAGCGTCCCCGCTTGCTTTATGCTTTGCAGGATTCGCTGTATCGGGCAGACGTTTCGGGGGTGTTGGGGTATGACGATTTCCGGCATGACCCGTTGCTTGTCCTGCGGATTCGCCCCCTTTATCCGCCTTCCTTGCACAATTTGCCGACTTCCTATGAAGGGCATTCTCTCCTTCAGGAGATAGTCGGCTGCCAGTGTATGACGAGTTATTGCCTGTGGCGTGCCAAATTGCTGATGTGTCCCGTGGCGATGGACATGATGCCCGCTTATCCGAAGCGCAATGATCGGCATTATTGGACGGTCATCGCCAGTGACGACCGAATGGCGGGTGAAAACGAGGCGGTTGTCCGTCCGGAGAATGCGGGGAAAGTCTACCGGCACACTTTTTCCCGCCATGCTGTGCCGGTTCCCAAGAAAAGGGAGCATGTTCCTTTTTTCTTCCGAAATCCGTTTTATGTGGACGTAACCCGCCATTACGGTTTGACGTCCGACGTGACGATTCCGGCGCCGAAATCCTTGTCCGTTGGGAACGCTTATCTTTGCGTGTTCAATGACCTGCAATGGAAGCCGGTAGCCTGGGCTTCCAAGGAGAGAGGACGCTTCCGTTTCAAGGATATGGGGCGTGACATTGTTTATCTGCCGGTGATTTATCCGAATGGAAGAGAGGTGTCCATTTCCTGTCCTGTTGTCTTGTATGCTACGGGCAAGACGGAAGTGTTGCGTCCCGATACCACCCGGTTGCTGACTTTGCGGTTGGACCGAAAGTATCCGCAAAGCTATACGGTCATGTATGCGAATCGGGCATTCGAGAACGTTTTTGCGGTGGCATCGGACAATCCCCGCTTTCACCGGGCGGACAGCGTGGGTGCCTTCGGGGCAATCTCCCTCCGGCAATGGACATCGGCACCGATAGTTTCCCCTCAAGCTTATCGCTATTGGAAGATTCGAGCGTCACGAGGGTTTATCCTTGCCGAATGCCTGTTCTACGATACCGAGGGCAATCGCGTGTTTCCCTTGGGTGAGGTTCCGGGGCAGGTGCGTGCGGCTTTCGATGACAATCCGATAACCTACATATATCCCAAGGATTCCGATGTCCTGACAATAGACATGGGTCGTGCCGTTTCGCTTTCCAAGGTGGAATGTTTGCTGCGGAACGATGGGAATGCCGTCTGGCCGGGGCATTGTTATGAATTGCTCTATCATGACGGAACGGACTGGTGTTCCTTGGGAGAGAAAGAAGCCGATGAACGCTGGGTGGAGTTTGACCATGTGCCTTCGGGAGCCTTGCTGTGGTTGCGGGACTTGACCGAGGGCAAGCAGGAACGGATTTTTACCGTGACAGACGGTCAGGTGCGTTTTTGGTAGTTTTAGGGCATAAAAACAGGGCGGTCCTGCAAGACCGCCCTGTTTTTGTTATCGGGATTATCCTCCGAAATTGTCGTACATGACGTTTTCGTCTGGAACTCCGAGGTCGTATAACATCTTGGTGACCGCCTGAATCATCATTGGAGGTCCGCAGAGGTAGTATTCGATGTCTTCGGGATTCTCGTGGTTTTTCAGATAATTCTCGAAGATAACCTGATGTACGAAGCCTGGTTTGTAAGCCACTCCGGCAGCATCGGCAACCGGGTCGGGCCGGTCGAGTGCCAGCGTCCAGTGGAAATTCGGATTTTCTTCTTGAATCTTGTTGAACTCATCCACATACGGGGCTTCCTGCAATGCGCGTGCGCCATACCAGAAAGTCACTTTCCGGTCGGTGTGCATGGTGTGGAACAGGTTGAAGATGTGCGAACGCATCGGAGCCATACCGGCACCACCGCCGATGAACATCATTTCATTGTTGGTTTCACGCAGGAAGAACTCACCGTAAGGACCGGAAATCGTCACTTTGTCGCCCGGTTTGCGGGAGAAGATAAAGGAGGAGCAGATACCCGGGTTGACGGGCATAAATGCGCCAGTTGCCCGGTCGAACGGCGGGGTGGCGATACGGATGTTCAGCATGATGATGTTGCCTTCTGCCGGAGAGTTTGCCATTGAATAGGCGCGGTAGGTTGCTTCCGGATTGTGCATCTTCAGGTCGAACATCTTCATCTTTTCCCAATCGGCTTTGTATTTTTCATCGACTTCTATGTCTTTGAAATCCACGTCAATTGCCGGAACGTCGATTTGAATGTAACCTCCTGATTTGAATTTCAGGTTTTCGCCTTCGGGCAATTTAACGACAAACTCTTTCAGGAAAGTGGAAATGTTGCGGTTGGAAACCACCGTGCATTCCCATTTCTTGATGCCCAGTACGGATTCCGGAATGCGCATCTCGATGTTTTCCTTTACTTTCACCTGGCAAGCCAGACGCCAGTTGTCGTGCTGTTGTTTGTAGGAAAAGAAGCCGGTTTCGGTGGGCAGGATTGAACCTGCGCCGGAATCCACTTGGCATTTGCACATACCGCAGGAACCTTTTCCACCGCAGGCGGAGGGCAGGAATATTTTCTGTGCGCCCAAGGTGGCCAGCAGTGAATTTCCGGGTTCAGTCGTAATGACCCGGTCGCCGTTGTTAATGCTGATTTTCACATCTCCCTTGGCGGTCAGCTTTGCTTTGGCAAACAATAATATGCCGACCAGGATAAGGGTGACCAGCAGGAATACCACAATGCCGGCAGTGACGATTGTTGTATTGATTGCTAATAGTACCATTATTTTAGATTTTAGATTTCCAATTCATTATTCTGCTTCGCATTCCGTTGCCTGAATTTCGACAACGGCCTCTGTCGTCGGAGTCGGTGCCGGGGCAATCTGTTCGGTTTCGCCGATAACCTTGTTCAAGTCGATACCCAGGAAGCTCATAAAAGAGATAGCCATCAGACCGGTAACGATGAACGTGATGCCGATGCCGCGCAGGGGTGCGGGAATGTCGGAATATTTCAGTTTCTCACGGATAGCGGCGATACATACGATAGCCAGCATCCAGCCGATACCGGAACCCAGACCGAAAGTGGTTGCCTCGAGTACAGACCCGTAGTTGCGTTGCTGCATAAACAAAGAGGCTCCCATGATGGCGCAGTTTACAGCAATCAACGGCAGGAAAATACCCAGTTGGTTGTACAGCGCCGGAGCGAATTTCTCGACAATCATTTCCACCAATTGTACCATAGCGGCAATGATGGCGATGAACATGATGAAACTCAGGAAGCTCAGGTCGATGTTGGCGGCTTCCTCTCCGAGCAGCCATTGCAGCGCGCCTGTTTTCAGCACGTAGTTGTCAAGCAGGTAGTTTACCGGCACGGTGATAAACAGGACGAATACCACGGCAATACCCAGACCGAAAGAGGTTTTCACGGTCTTCGATACGGCAAGATATGAACACATACCCAGGAAGTATGCGAATATCATATTGTCGATGAAAATCGAACGGACGAATATATTTAATAGATTTTCCATGTTATGTCTTTTAATGTTTTATCATTTTTCTATTAAATCCTTGTTTTTGGAACGATGTACCCAGATAATCAGTCCGACGAGAATCAATGCCATTGCCGGCATA
>CAYNXE010000158.1:554-5805 GCA_964400995.1 uncultured Odoribacter sp. | reverse complement strand
GAAAGAGGTCCGATTTTATGGGAATATACGACGCTATGCGGAGATTGGGGAGTTGTTGTCGCTATTGGAAAAGATTTCAGAGGTCCGATTTGGCATAGAAGACCGGACGGTGGTTGTTGAAGGCAAATAAAAAACGGAGAGTTGTGGCGACTCTCCGAATGGTGATAATTTGATAACTCATCTTGGCGGATGCAGTTATCGCATTAATGTAAAACTACAATACAAATTTATGAAAAAAAAGAAAATGTTGTGCTTCTTTCGAATCAGGGCGCATGAAAAAATTTGGAAAATTATGCGATTGTGCATTGTTTTTGTCCTGTTTTTTGTTTTTGCCGCTTCTGCCAACGGCATGGGACAGAACCAGGTGGTGACTTTGAGATTGACAAACGTCAGTCTGTACGAATTATTTGATGCGATCCACAAACAGACGGGATTGCGTTTTTTGTATAATGCGGAACAGATGAAGGCGGTTCCTGCAGTGGGGGTCGATGTGGAGAATAAGAAAGTGGGCGATGTGTTGACGGATGTGCTGGCGGGGACTCCCCTGACCACTGTTTTCGACGAGGATTTGGTGATGTTGGTGAAACGGACGGAGGCTGCGCAGCCGCAGGTCAAGGAGGTGAAGATTGTCGGGAGGGTGACGGACATGCAGCATCAGTCGATTCCGGGTGCCACCGTGTTGGTCAAGGGTACCGCCCTAGGAGCGGCTACCGATATGGACGGAAGGTACACGTTGGTATTGCCGGAAATAAAGGATGACATCGTATTGATATTCTCTTTTATGGGAATGGAGTCCCAGGAGGTAAAATACCAGGGGAAGAATACCATTGACGTGGTGATGAGGGAAGAGGTGAAAGAGGTGGACGAAGTGGTCGTTACCGGTATCTTTACCCGTAAGAAAGAGAGTTTTTCCGGTTCTTCCACCACGTTCACGACCAAAGAGTTGAAAATGGTGGGAAACGCCAATGTATTGCAGAGCTTGAAGACTTTGGACCCCTCTTTTGCGATTATGGAAAACAACGAGTTCGGTTCCGACCCAAACCACTTGCCGAATATCGAGATTCGGGGAAAGACGAGTATCGTGGGGTTGACCGAGGAGTATAATACGGACCCCAATCAGCCGTTGTTCATATTGGACGGTTTTGAGACGACGTTGCAAACGATCAGTGATTTGAGTATGGACCGCATACAGAGTATCACGGTATTGAAGGATGCAGCAGCCACGGCCATTTACGGTTCCAAAGCGGCGAACGGCGTTGTCGTGGTCGAAACGAAAGCTCCGGAAGCCGGGCAATTGAAACTGAATTACAACGGCAATGTGAATTTCACGTTTGCCGATTTGTCGGATTACAACCTGATGAATGCCGAGGAAAAATTGGAGTATGAGCTGCTTTCCGGCGCAGTTTACCAGAGTATGGGACCCGACGGGTATTTAGGTGCTGTTGCGCAAGAGGTTAAATATAACAATCGTCTGGCGGAAGTGCGGAGAGGGGTGGATACTTATTGGTTGAACGAACCTTTGCGGTTTGCTACTACTCACCGGCATAATCTTTTCCTTGAAGGAGGAGACGCGGTTTTTCGTTACGGAGTAGGTGCGGGTTACGGCAAGACGCAGGGGGTGATGAAAGGTTCCGACCGGGATGTGCTGAACGGGAATATCCGGTTGATTTATCGCAAGGGGCAGTTGTCCTTTACCAATTCTTTCAATGTCGATTACACCATGGCGAAACGGGAAAGTGTTCCTTTCTCCAAGTTCGCGCGGGTGAATCCTTATTACCGCAAGACGGACGAGAACGGAGAGCCGGTAAAGGTGCTGGAATCTTACTCTTATCTTGATTGGTCGACGTTTCGGATGGTAACGGAAAATGTGTATGGTCCTTATTACGACTTGTGCAACAACAATTTCGACCACACCAAGACGTTCGGTTTCACGAACAATTTTGAAGTGAACTGGCGTCCGATAGAAGAATTGCAGGTGCGGGGAAAAATCGGGTTGAACAAATCGAGCGAGCTGGCGCAGAAATTTTCTTCGCCTTTCAATACGGCGTACGTGGGTGTCGAGGCAGATAAGAAAGGAGAATACACGGAATCCAATAAATACAGTTTCGGGTATGACGGGGATGTGAGTGTCACTTACGGTAAGTTGCTGGCGGAAAGCCACATGGTGAATGCGGTTGCCGGTATGCGTTTCACCCAGTCTTCATCGGACCTCAGCGGTTACACGATGCGCGGTTTCATTGACGACGAGTTTTCCAATCCGGCTTTTGCCCAGGATTACAACAAGGACAAAAAGGTGTTCCAGCAGGTGAAGCGCAGGACGGCCAGCTATTATGTGAATCTGGGTTATGCTTACCGGAACCGTTATCTGTTGGATGCCAGCTGGCGTGCCGACGGTGCTTCCGTTTTCGGGGTCAACAAATTGTTTACGAATACGTGGTCGGTCGGCTTGGGCTGGAATGTGCACAACGAGGCCTTTTTTGCCGGGGTGGAGTGGATTGACCAATTGAAACTGAGGGCGTCTATCGGAAATCCCGGCAATCAGAATTTTGACGCCTATATCGCCATGAAAATCTACGACTACAACAGTCACCACGTCAATCCGTGGGGCGTGAGCACGTTAATCAAGACGTTCGGCAACGAGGATTTGGAGTGGCAAAAGACTTTGGACCGCAATATCGGTTTTGACTTGTATTTGTTAAACAATCGTTTGCGGGTGAATTTCGATTATTTTTCGAAAAAGACCGACCCGTTGCTGGTGTATGTCGGGTTGCCTTCGTCAACGGGGACAACCTCTTCGCCCACGAATGTCGGCGAACAGCTGACGAAAGGGTACACGGTGATGCTGAATTATGCCCTTCTGAAGCGCGATGAGATGCTTTGGTCCGTGAACGGAACCTTGCGTCATCTGACTTCCGAGTACCGGAATGTCAGCCGATATCTGGATAAATTCAATTCGGACAACAAGTCGAAAAATATGCTGCGGTATTATGACGGCGGCAGTCCTTCCGATTTGTGGGCGGTTCGCTCTGCCGGTATTGATGCCGCTACGGGGCGTGAAATCTTTATTCGTAAGAATGGCACGCAGACTTTCACGCACAGTTATGACGACGAGGTGGTTGTCGGGAACAGCGACCCGGATTTCGAGGGAGTTGTCGGAACCTCGTTTTATTACAAGGGCTTTTCTGTTTCGGCGAATTTCCGTTACCGGGTAGGGGGACAGATTTTCCTTTCCACGTTGTATGAGAAAGTGGAGAATATCTCTGTGAGCGATACTTATTACAATCAAGACAAGCGGGCTTTGTACGACCGGTGGAAACAGCCTGGCGACAACGCGAAGTTTAGAGCCATATCATCGACCGACGAGACACCGATGTCTTCCCGTTTCGTTGCCGACAACAATGTTTTCTCGGGCGAATCTGTTTCAATGGGGTATGAGTCCCAGGGAAAATGGTTGCGGGCAATCGGAGCCTCTTCGTTTAACGTGAGGGTCTATATGAACGATATTTTCAGGGTGTCTACCGTGAAAAACGAACGGGGAATCGATTATCCGTTTGCGCGTTCGGTTTCCATGTCTTTGGGTTTGAGATTTTAAATTGATTTGAGATGAAAAAACTGATACATATATTGAATGGCGGGCTGGTCATCGTGTTGATGTCCTTGTGTTCCTGCGAATCCTGGCTTAATGTAACTCCTACCGACCGTTTGTCCGAGGAAATGCTTTTCAAGGACCGGAAAGGGTTTGTGAAGGCGTTGAACGGCGTGTATGTCGAATTGAATGCGAACGAACTGTACGGGTTGAATCTGACGGCGGGTGCCTTGGATGCCATGGGACAGTATTACATGAACTTCTCCTCCTCGACGCATGCTTATAACCAGTACATCAAGTTGATTTTTACCGGAGCAAACGAAAAGGCGTTGTTTGACAATGTGTGGAAGAAATGTTACTTGGTGATAGCGAATTGCAATACGATTATTGAAAAATGCGGGGAGGGGAACGCGAATTTGCCCGAACCTTATTTCAGCATGATCAAGGGGGAGGCTCTGGCGTTGCGTGCCATGCTCCATTTCGATATGCTGCGGCTTTTCGGACCGATACCTTCCGAGTTGAGCAAGGTGAGCATACCTTATCAGATGACGTCCAGGCAACAGGTTTCCTCCCTTTTGCCCGGTGCGGAGGTGTTGGAACTGGTGATAAAGGATTTGAAGGAGGCATTGGATTTGCTGGAGGTGTCCGACCCTTACCTGGCGGAGGACAAAAGCGTATATGACGATACGGATGTGAGCCTGCGTCAGTTCAGGATGAATTATTATGCGGCGAAGGCTTTGCTGGCGAGGGCCTATTTGTGGGGTGGCGACAGGACGTCGGCGTTCGCTGTGGCGAAAGAGATATTGCAGGCTGTCCGGGGAGAAGGGACGGTATTGTTCCCGTTTGTCACGAATGCGAATGCCACGAATACTTCTGCTCCCGACCGGGTGTTTTCGACCGAGGTGTTGTTCGGTTGTTACAATTCTTCGCGTAAAACGATACAGGAGACCTTGTTTGCTCCAACGCTTGAAACAGCGAAATTGCTGACTTTTGCCGGAAATTTGAACAGCGGACGGGTGGATGAATTGTATGATGACAAGAACGATTATCGCTATCGGATTTGGGCGACTTATAACAACAACGGGACTTCGGTTTTGTATCATCGGAAATATGAAGATTTCGAGGATAATACGGGCGCGAGAACGTATCGTTACATGGTGCCGTTGATTCGGTTGAGCGAGGTGTATTTGATTGCGGCGGAATGTTGCGATGACCTGGAGCAAGCTGTGGGATACCTGAATACGCTCCGTAATGCCCGGAATTGTTTCAGTGTCAATTCGGATGGATTGAGAAACTACATAGCCTCGGAATACCGAAAGGAGATGCTGGGCGAGGGACAGATGTTCTTTTTCTACAAGCGGAAAGAGATGGTGAACATTCCTGACGGCACGAAGGCAACCGGTACGATGAACGTCGACCTGGGCAAATACGTTGTTCCGCTGCCGGATAGCGAGACCAGTCAAAGAACAAGTACGGATACTTCTAAATAGTGAGTTATGAAAAAGATATTTTATACTATATTAATGTTGCCGATTTTTTTATCGGGGTGTGAAAAAGAGTTGATGGATTATGAAGGAGTGGAGGGCGTGTATTTTGCGGTGCAATGGGGCAGTTCGTGGGGAAGTGAACGCACGTGGCCTTATCAGCCTTATACGGATGTGCAAT
>CAYNXE010000158.1:0-544 GCA_964400995.1 uncultured Odoribacter sp. | reverse complement strand
TGAAACTGAGCAATTCGGATACGGCCACGGTTGAGATCAAGGTGATGGTTACCGGTCCGGTGAAGGATTACGATCGGACTTTCCGGGTGGAGGTAAATCCGGACAGCACGACTGCCGTGGAACAGGTGGATTACCTGCCGTTGGAGAACGACATCGTGGTTGAAGCGGGAGAATACACGGCGATGGTGCCTGTCAAGTTGCTTCGTACCGAGGCTCTCCAGCATGAGGTAAAAGTGTTGGGATTGAAATTGGTGGAAAATGAGTATTTCAAACTTGCTTTTCCGGAATGGGATGCCGTGGCGGGCTTTACGAGCGGAGAGCTTCACGAACATTTTGACGCCTCCTTGCATAAAATTCAGGTTAGTGACATGATGGCCAAGCCGGCGGTATGGATAGGAACGGATGTTTCTGAGCATAACGGAGGTTTTGAATCGGGTTTGTGGGGAGCTTTCAGCCGTAAAAAATTAGAGATGATGTGCGAACGTTTTGATTTGACCTACAATGATTTTATGAGTACGACTACTATGCCGGCTGTCTTACAGAA
>CAYNXE010000157.1:0-5834 GCA_964400995.1 uncultured Odoribacter sp. | reverse complement strand
TAACCGGCATCCGGATTCGCATGCGTGCCGGGCGTAAAACGCACCTTGCCCGTACCCGGCATAAAAAGGAAATCCCCCAAATCCGGAATCCCCGTACCGCTCAAATGGGTCAGGCTGAAACCGAGCAAAGTCGCACGGTCATACTTGTACCCCGCTGCGACATCATAATCATCAGAATCCGTATCGGGACTGATCTGAATCCCGCCGAAAGGAATCTGCGAACCGGGATAAATATTACCATATCCGGAAGTTCCTACCAATGGCCGGACATACGAAATCAACGGTACTTCCTGAGCGCACACCCAACGGCATGCCAGCAAAATGGAAACAACTATAACAAACTTCATTCTTCCAATATTTTAATAACCAATTACTCTTCCGGTGTTATGGAATAGGGCTTCTGGTCTGCCGCAAACACCCGTTTTTTGTTCGGGACGCTGCTCATCTCAAAATAGAGTTCACCCCCGTTGCAAATATCCTGGTGCGTCAAATAGGCGTGGTGATGCTCCTTCCCGTTCCATTTCACCGATTTCACGTACCGGTTCCGAGCGCTCACTTTCGGGGCGTTTATGACCAAATCTTTACCGTTTTCAAGATGTATCACCATCTTTTTAAAATAGGGTGCCCCCAACACGTATTGGTCGGAACCCGGACAAACCGGATAGAATCCCATCGCCGTAAAGATATACCATGCGGACATCTGTCCGCAATCGTCATTCCCGCACAGGCCGTCAATGTTATTCCGATACATCCTGTCCATAATCTCCCGCAGGCGATATTGCGTCTTCCACGGCTGGGACGTCCACATGTACAGATAAGGAATATGCTGGCTCGGCTCGTTTCCGTGCACATAATTTCCCATCAACCCCTCTTTGGTGATATCTTCCGTATTCTCGTAATATTTGGCGGGCAATTCCATCGTAAACAAAGCATCCAAACGTTCAACGAAACGCCGGTCTCCCCCCATAAACTTTTTCATCCCGTTCACATCCTGAGGAACATAGAAAGAATAATTCCATGAATTGCCTTCGATAAATCCCTGTCCGTGAGTATCCAGCACGTCGAAATCGTTCTTCATTCTTCCCGATGTGTCTTTCGGGCGGATAAAACCCGATTGCTCGTCTATCAGGTGCTGATAAGCTCCCGCCCTTTTTAAATATTTCTCCGCAACCTCCTGATGGCCCATTCCGCGTGCCATATTATGGATGGCCCAATCGTCATAACCGTATTCGAGCGTGACAGAAGCCGAATTTCCACTGCTTTCTATGGGCACATATCCCAATGCCATGTATTCCTTCAGCCCTTCCAGATAAGGAATCGTGGAATTACTGAGTACGGCTTCCAACGCCTGCTCGGCATCCATCTCTATCCCCTTGACATAGGCATCCGCCACGACCGAAACACCGTGATACCCGATCATACACCAGTTCTCGTTCGCCATGTGCGCCCAAATCGGCAATGCCCCGTGCACGCTTTGCCGGTAGTGTGTCAAAAAAGAAGCGATGATATCCTTGCTGCGCGAAGGATAAAACAGATTGAACAGGGGATGCAAGGCCCGGTAAGTATCCCATACCGAGAAAATCGTATAATTCGTAAAACCGTCCGCCTGGTGAATCTCATGGTCCAAACCGCGATAAGAACCGTCATGGTCCATGTACACCGAAGGATTGATCAACGTATGGTATATGGAGGAATACAAGTTGCACGTTTGGTCGTAATCGCCTTCCACGTCAACCACGCTCAAAGCCCGCTCCCATTTCTCTTCCGCCTCTGCCCGCAATTGCGCGAACCCTTTTCCCTCCGTCTCCACCCGCAGGTTATTCAAGGCTCCGCTGGCACTGACCGGGGAAAGCGCCACTTTCACCTCCAACGGTTCACCGTCCGAAAAGTCAAAATCAAAATACGCCACCACATTACGCCCTCCGATTTCCGGAAAGTCCCGATAAATATCAAACTTCCGCCACATGCCATTATAGGCCATCGGCTTCATCTCCTGGTAACCGTAATGCTTTATCGGCTTGGAAAAAGCTATGGCGAAATGGGTATAATTCACCCTTGCCCAGCCGTTGGTAATCCGGTAGCCCGTCAACAGCGTATCATTCTCCACCCGCAAATTCGCCCACAACACTTTCCCGTCATAATTATAAATCCCGTGTTTCAAATCCAGCAAAATATGCCCCTCACCGTTCGGAAACGTATATTTGTGTATGCCCACCCGTTCGGTCGCCGTCAGTTCCGCCTTCACGCCGTAATCTTCCAGCATCACGGAATAATAGCCCGGAGAGGCTTTTTCCGTATCGTGGGAAAAGCGGGAACGATACCCCTCGTCCGGATGCTCGGCGGTTCCCGGTTCAAACTTCACGTCGCCCGTGACAGGCATCACGAGAATATCCCCCAAATCGGAATGTCCGGTGCCGTTAAAATGCGTATGGCTGAACCCGACAATGGTCCGGTCCCGATACTGATAACCGGCACAATATTCATAAGCCTTCGGCTGGTATTTCCCGTCCACGTTATGCGGCACGGCATCCGTATCCGGACTCAGCTGCACCAACCCGTGAGGGACGCAAGCCCCCGGAAAAGTATGCCCCATTCCGTTCGTTCCTATCAACGGATTCACATAATCAATCTTCTTTTGACCGTTCAAAGACAAACCACTCGTCAACAACATAATCACAAGTAAATTTCTGCCCATTTATTTCCTATTGTTTTATTAATTGCCACCTCAAAGGCATTTTGAACAGAAAGGAGCGTAAAGCTCCTTTCATATTCATCCTTTGATAGCATCCAATATGGCTCCGATTTTTTCCTTTTCCGAAGGACGAACCGCAAAAGCCGTGATAATCTTAAAATCCTTGTCGATTAAAATAAAACGGGGAATAGAAGCCAGGTCCCAAGCCTCCTCCAAGTCATAAGGACTGCTTATATACTCCTTGACAAAAGGAGGTATCCCTTCCTTTTCCAATTTATTCTTCCAACGCTGCTCCTCCAAATCAATGGATATGCCGACAAACTGAATCTCCGGGTATTGGGCGCTCAATTCCTGGAAATGGGGCATCTGTGCCAGACAAGGGAAACACCACGTGGCCCAAATATCCACGAACAACGGCTTCCCTTTCAAATCGCTCAACTTCAATTCATTCCCGTCAATATCCTTCAAAAGGATATCCGGAGCCGGCTGGCCTTCCATCAGCATCGCCCTTCTTTGCAGCTTGGCGGAAAACGCCTGCTTCAAATCCTTGTTCCGGATGCCCCGGGCGAAGTCCTTGTGTGATTCATAATCTGCCTTTTTCACTCCACCATCCAACAAGGCCGCCTGCTCCTGCACTTTCACCCATTCCGCAAATGTCGCCGACTGCGGAAACTCAAAAACGCCCGAAGCATGGCATTCGTTCAACACTTCCCGCACTTCCGCCAGTTCCAGATAATCATCCGAAGCCGTCAATTCTTTCAGCAACGGTTCAACCAAAGGCTTGATTGTCCGGTAAAAAGCATTTTTCTTCTCTTGTTTTACTTCCGCCTTGTCATCCCACTTGCTCAATTGTCCGTAAGAGAAATAATCCAAATAGATTTGCAACTGGGAAGCCTTGACCCGGACAGTCTCCAGTTCACGGAACCGCTTATCCACCGTCATCAGCCGGTTCAGATCCTGCAACCGCGCGCCGATGACAGAATCAATCGTTGCCCGGCACTTCTCGAAAGTCGGAATCCGGCTGTTCTTACCCAAGGCCCATTTCATCGGATCAAATATCTTCCAGCCGCTCAATTCCTCGCGTCCTTTCAGATAAACATCAGCCTCTTCCCCTGCTCCCTGATACTCACCCCGAACCGTGAAATACCCCAGTTTCACTTTCAAGTCGTCACCGGGCGACAAATACAACAAATTATGACCAATCAGATAATAAGCCGGTCGTTTCAATTTCAACTCCAACTGAAACAAGCCGTTGGAATCGACCTCGATGACCGTTTTGCAGTCATATACATCGGCGGCAATGCCGCACTTCTTCATATCCACTTGCTTCGCCTTGAAATCCTTCAACGAGCCGGATAGCTTGACACTATCCGTACAGGCTGAAAAGAAAACAACGCATACAGAAACCAGCAATACAATCGTTCTCTTCATATCCATATATTTACTCAGTTGCTCTCCAACTCATATTTTTAATCTTTGTCAAGCCCGTCCAGCAGGAACTCTCCACAGGGGTTACCTCCACCTTGTCCGGATTCGTTCCTTGAACATATTTGCGCAACGTACCTCCGTTTGCCTGACCATAAGTCGCCACGTAAATCGGATTGGCAGAAGGTTCTATCTGGGTGTCGCACTTCAGCATGGTAATCTGTTCCTCCCCGAAGTCCTGCAACAAATAGCACTTCTCGTTACCCTTGTTATAGTCGTAAGCATACAAGCGCGAACCGACCGCATAAAATACCGCCGTGCGACGGGAAGAGAAAGCGTAAAAATCCGCCTTGTCGAAATCGGTCGCCACAGCAGAATTAACCGTGTAGGCATCCCGTTTTTCCACGTCGGTAGAAACGTAAAACTTATAAATATAAAACATTCCGGAAACATCTTTCAGAAGAGCGAAAGAATTGCCGTTCGCAGAACCTCCGTCCGTGTTGAATGTGTTTTCTCCATATACCAGCGTGCGTCCCATTTCTTGCTGTTCCCAATCAAAAGGATCATCTTTTGCATTATCCAATGTGCTCGAGTACGTGACCAAGGTATTGGGCACTCGCATAAAACGTTCATTCGTTTCATCATACCACACGATTCCGTTAAAACTATTCAAAGCATAGAATAAATAAGGCTTGGCTTTTAGCCAGACATTAGGAGCATCATTTTCACAATTAACAGGATCCAAATAGTAATCTCCACCTACTATCGCAGAATTCCTCATAAATAAATAGCCGTTGCTGCAAACAACAACCCGATTATAGTCATCGGAATTCCCAGCTTTATCCTTTATGCGTGGCACTATGTCCACCGGCACAAAATCCGACTCATAGGATTGAGACAAAAACAGACATTTAGAGAAAACATTCGTTTCATCTCCCTTGAATGTCTTGAGATCCATCGAATAGGCCTGGGATTTCGTCAATACCCACAATTTCTTATCACCCTTAGCACCCGTATGAATAATATCCACCGGATCCCGCAAAACGGGCAGCCCGCTATTCGCCAAGATATCTTTGAGCAATACCGTATCCGTGTTTATCGCCAGCATTTGCACATCCGCTTCACCTGCCGGATTTTCACCAATGAGCAGAATGCCTTTGGAATAAGCAGTACCAACATTAAGCGAAGCCGTTGCAACAGCCACAAGGTCCGTCTGCCGGTCAATCACCCTGAAATACAACGTATAACTGCGAGGCTCCAGCGTCACCGGATAATTCAGCGTGCGTGTCGTTCCTATCAAAACCGTACTATTATAAGCCACATTAGCCCGCCATTCATACTGGAAACGCGTCGTGTCCTCGGGGTTCCCCATCGTCATTGTCACTTCAGGCTCAATCTTCAAAGTCTCTCCCAGCATCACGCTATAACTACTGTTTAACCCCGCAATGGTCGTTTCATTCACATCATGATAATCGTAAGACCCTTTGTCATCCAAACAAGCCACAAACAATATTCCCAGGAATACATATAATATCTTCTTCATAATCTTCTCCATTTACTGCGTAATACATCAATCATAATACCCCTCGTCCGGAATCCAGGCGACTCCCACTTTGGATTGCCAAGGGCAAGTGCCCAACCACATCAGGCGCCCGTCCTCTTCCAATACCGGGTCTTTGGCCTCGTACCGTTCGATTAAAATCCTGGTCATCGTATT
>CAYNXE010000156.1:0-5854 GCA_964400995.1 uncultured Odoribacter sp. | reverse complement strand
TTTTCTTTGGCGTTGGTATTGATTTTCGGCGTTTTGATTTCCTTGGACTAGTTGTCACCGATGGTGTACGGCAGGATGAAATATCCGTCTGCCAGTCCCTGCATCAGAGCGGAAGCACCCAGACGGTTGGCACCGTGGTCGGAGAAGTTGCATTCGCCGATGGCGTACAATCCCGGAATGGTGGTCATCAGGTTGTAGTCCACCCAAAGTCCGCCCATGGAGTAGTGGATGGCCGGGTAAATCATCATCGGGTTGTGATAGGGGTCTACGGCAGTAATCTTTTCGTACATCTGGAACAGGTTGCCGTAACGTTTCTCGATGGTGTCACGTCCCAATTGTTCAATGGCATATTTGAAGTCCAGGAATACGGCCTTGCCCGTGTTGTTTACGCCGAAGCCCGCATCGCATCTTTCCTTGGCGGCACGGGAGGCAACGTCACGGGGTACCAGGTTTCCGAATGCCGGATAACGACGCTCCAGATAGAAGTCGCGATCCTCGTCCGGGATGTCATTCGGGTGTTTGGTGCCTGCCTGCAAGGCTTTGGCATCCTCTATTTTTTTCGGAACCCATACGCGTCCGTCGTTACGCAACGATTCGGACATCAGGGTCAGTTTGCTCTGCTGGTCGCCGTGTACCGGAATACAGGTCGGGTGAATCTGCACGAAGCAGGGGTTGCCGAACATGGCGCCTTTCTTGTAAGCCTGCCATGCTGCACTTCCGTTACATCCCATAGCGTTGGTGGACAAGAAGAACACGTTGCCGTAACCTCCGGTTGCCAATACAACGGCATGAGCGCCGAAACGTTCGATTTTACCGGTTACCAAGTCGCGGGCGATGACACCCCGGGCTTTGCCGTCGATAACCACTACGTCGAGCACTTCGTGACGGTTGTACATTTTCACTTTTCCGTTCTGAATCTGGCGGTTCATGGCACCGTAAGCGCCCAGCAACAACTGCTGTCCGGTTTGACCCCGGGCGTAGAATGTACGGCTTACCAAAGCACCACCGAAGGAACGGTTGGCGAGCAGACCGCCGTATTCGCGAGCGAAAGGCACGCCCTGAGCGACGCATTGGTCAATGATGGCGTTGCTCACCTCTGCCAGACGATATACGTTGGCTTCACGGGCACGGTAGTCACCACCTTTGATGGTTTCATAGAACAGACGGACAACGGAGTCGTTGTCGTTCGGGTAGGTCTTTGCCGCATTGATACCTCCCTGGGCTGCGATAGAGTGTGCGCGGCGGGGAGAATCCTGGTAGCAGAATGCGGTTACGTTATAGCCTAATTCGGCCAGACTGGCAGCGGCGGAACCTCCGGCTAATCCGGTGCCGACAACGATAACATCCAGTTTCTTCTTGTTGGCCGGGCTGACAACGCCGATGTGGGCTTTGTGGTTAGACCACTTGTCTTTCAACGGTCCGGCAGGTATTTTTGCATCTATAACTGACATAGTAATTGTTTTTAGTTTTTGACTTAAAGATTGTGTTGCATCCCTTGCTTCATCGGGTTCAATTGCCGAATATCATGAAATACAAGGGGATGATGCTGAATCCGGCAGCGAATACGAAAGCAAAGAAATAAGCGACGTATTCCAACCGTTTTCTCCAGATGTCGTTGGAAAAACCGATGGTCTGGAATGCCGACCAGAATCCGTGGGTGATGTGCAAGCCCAGCAGAATGGCGGCAATGATGTAAATTACTCCGAAACACGGCTGTTTCAGGAAGCTGCTGACAAATTCATAGTGACTGGTGATTTCACCGAATTTGAACTGATACCATACGGTGGCGATGTGCAGTACCAGGAAAGCCAGCACCAGTGCGCCCAGGATGTACATGTTCCGGGAAGCCCACGTGCAGTTTTGCGACTGGCAGCGTTTGGCGTATTTTACCGGCCGGGCTTTTTGGTTCTGGAGGGTCAGCACGCTAGCCCAGATGATGTGAATGATGAAACCGAGTGCGAGTACCGGCTCAATCACCTTGATGAAAGGCAACGCCATGAAATCGCATCCGGCATTGAATGCCTCTTCGCTCACTAACAGCAGCAAGTTCACGGAGAGGTGAACACACAGGAATAGAATCAGAAAAAGTCCGGATAAACTCATGATGACTTTTTTTCCGATTGAAGAAGTCAAAAAATTACTCATAATTTGTTCTGTTTATTAATAATTGAGATTGATTTTTCACTATGTGCAAAAATATCCATTTTCCTTGAATTTTATGCTATTTTTCTACATTAGAATGATTCTAAATTCAGAATTTTTTCCGTAATCATTTCCGGGTGTCCGAAAGGTTTTTCAGATTGTCGTAGATGACCTCCTGAATTTTGGTGCGGATGTTCTGGTCGGATAATTTTGAATTGAATTCATCGGGATAGGTGCGGTTGGACATGAATATGTAAATCAGGTCGTTATCGGGGTCACACCAGGCCATGATGCCGGTGAATCCGGTGTGTCCGTAGCTGCTGAGCGGAGCGAACTGGCATACCGGGCTGATTTTTGTCGTGTCGGGTTCGGGCTTGTCGAATCCTAACGCTCTTCTGTTTTCCGGACAAATGTGATTGGAGCAGGAGAAGGTGTCGATGGTTCCCGGGGCAAAGTACCGTTCGCCTCCGTAGTTGCCTTTGTACAGATACATCTGGAGCATTTTTGCCAGGTCCTCCGCCGTGGAGAAAAGTCCGGCGTTTCCAGCAATGCCTCCCAGCATGGCGGCGGCAGGGTCGTGAACGCTTCCTTTGATTTCAGCTTTCCGGTACAAGATGTCGTTGCAGGATGGAACGATCCGGGAGGCGGGCAGTCGTTCGGCAGCCTTGAAATCGGTGCTGTACATGCCCAGCCGGCGATAGAATGTGTCCTGGCAGTAACGGCTGATGTTTTGTTCGGAAATTTGTTCAATGGCGAATTTCAGCAGGATGAATCCGAGGTCGCTGTATGCGTAAGTCTTTTGAGGGCTTAGTGGGGAATTCAGGATGGTGTAAAGAATGGTATCCTGATAGGGGGGGTACATGTACAACCCCGGCGCAAGCATTGTATAGCCTTCGCGCTGTTTGTTGGAAATGGTGCTGTCTTTGAACCGATAGCTGATGTCGGCATAGAGGCGTTCTCTCAGCCGGAGGGTATTGCTGGGGGTTTTCCGGTTGGAAAACAAGGGACCGGAAAGGGATGCTGGGTCGATGGCATCGGCAAAGAAAGGAATGAATGTTTTCAATCCGGCATTGTGGCACAATATTTCTTTGATGGTGAGGTCTTTTTTGTCGGTATGTTCAAGTTCGGGATAATATTCGGCCAAGGGGTGGTCGAGGTCTATCCGTTTTTCGTCGTACAGTTTCATCAGTGCCGGCAGGGTTGCCGTGATTTTGGTGACGGAGGCGATGTCGTAGATGTCGTTGACGGCGTTGGGTCTTTCTTTCCGATAGGTGTGGAAGCCGAAGGCTTTGTTGTAAATGACCATGCCGTTTCGGGCAATCAGGACTTGGCATCCGGGAGTGGCTTTGTTTGCAATGGCGGCAAGGCAGATGCTGTCGATAGGGGACAAGCCTGCCGAAGAGATGTTGCAGGTTTCCGGCGTATCATAGCCCAATCGGTTCTTGTTCGTGCGAATCCCCGTGCCTGCCGGATAGGCGATGTTGATGCTTACCGGCAGTTTCCCGGTGATGGCGATTCCGCCGAATATGCCTTGTGCCGCATATTGCCGGGCGGTCAATTGGTCTTCATAGGAGACGAGGACGGCATCTAGCGGGAGGGACATGTAGGGGTGCAACCCGTAGGGGATTGCCGGGTGGCAAAGGATGATGCGTTTGCCTGCCAACGCTTTTATCAGTTTCTCCAGAGAGGCGGAATAACCGAATTGTTTGGCGGAGGAATTGTTTGCCGTCGTGTTGTATAAGATGATGCAATTGTAGTCCTTGAGTTTCTGTTGCCATGCCTTGATTTCTTCTTCCGACAGGTTTTGCTTGACGGTGAAATGGTTGACCGGGGCATAGTGGTCCAGTGCCGTTTGGAAATGGTTGATTCCGCTTGCCCCGAAGTTCAGGCTGGCGATGCGAAGGGTGTCCAGTCGTTTCAGGGGCAGCAGGTTGTCGTTGTTTTTGACGAGTGTCAACGCTTCCCTGTACAGTTGCCGTTTCAGGGCGATGTCCTGCGGCGTGTTTATCCGCGACCACAAGCCGGAGGCTTCTGATGGGAAACGGTTGGGCAAGGCGTAACGGTGTTTGGTGAGGAGGATTTTCCGGCATTTTTCATCGATTGCTGTTTCGCTGAGGATACTGTCCTTTACGGCTTGCCGAATGGCTTGCACGGCTTTTTCCAGATTTTCGGGGAATAGCAGTACGTCATTTCCCGCCAGCAACGCTTTCACTTCGGCTTCGCCCGGTGCGGCGCTGTTCGTGACACCTTTCATGTTCATGGCGTCCGTGAAGCAGAGACCGTTGAAATTCAGCCTTTTCTTCAACAGTCCGTCCACGACGAGCGGGGACAGGGAGGCGGGGATTCTGCTGGAATCCAGTGCCGGAACGCTCAGGTGGGAGGTCATGACGGCGGGCAGGCCGTTTTTTATCAACGCCCGGTAGGGGTACAGTTCCACGGTGTACAGTCGTCTGAGGGTATGGGAGAGCAGGGGCAAGGTATGGTGTGAATCCTTGTCGGTGTCTCCGTGTCCGGGGAAATGCTTCGCCACGGGAAGTACATTTTGCGACAGGGTGCCCTTTATGTATTGGGTGGCTTTTTGCGACACCTCTTCGGGTTTCTCGCTGAATGCCCGGATGCCGATGATCGGGTTGCGGGGATTGCTGTTGATGTCGACTACCGGGGCGAAATTGATGTGTACGCCCAGTTCACGGCAATGCCTGGCTATGGTTGCCCCCAGGGCGTAGACCAGACTGTCGTTGCGGATAGCTCCGATGATGCCCATTTTGGGAAATTCCATGGCGTCCTTGAGTCGCCAGCCTGCTCCGTGTTCCGCATCCAGTCCGATGAGCAGGGGATATTTCACGGCTTTCTGGTAGCGGTTGGTCAGTCTGACCTGCCGGTCGGGCGTCCCCTGGAAAAATATCAAGCCTCCGACGTGGTATTTCACGATTTGTTTTTCCAGATCCGTTTCGTATTTCTCCGTTTGATTGCTGTAAGCCGCAATCATGAATAGTTGTCCTATTTTTTCATCCAGCGTCATCCGGGCGAGGAGGGAGTCCGCCCAGGCTTCCGCGTGCGGCGAATGGTTGACGGCAACGGTGTATTTGCCGGAGCAAAGCAGGGTGAACAGGCAGACGGATAGAATCAGGATTTTCATGGCGTATGTTTTTCAAATGGCACCCGTTTGGTGAAACCTTTGCAAAATTATAAAAAAAGAGGGTTGCAATGAAATGCAACCCTCCATATAACGGAAGAAATCGTGAAATTATTTCAACATTTCAGCAATTTTTGCTTTCAAAGCATCGCCTCTGAGGTTTTTGGCCACGATTACGTTGTTCTCGTCCACAACCACCATGTGAGGAATACCGTTTACGGTGTACAACTGAGCGGCTTCATTGCTCCAGCCTTTCAGGTCGGAAACATGATTCCAGGTCAGATTGTCCTTTTTGATGGCTTCCAGCCACTTGTCTTTGTCGTTGTCCAGGGATACGCCCAGGATTTCAAGGCCTTTCTTGTGGAATTCCTTGTAGATTTTTACGACATTCGGGTTTTCAGCGCGGCAGGGACCACACCAAGAAGCCCAGAAGTCGATGATTTTTGCTTTGCCTTTGATGGAGTGCATGGACAACGGTTTGCCTTCCGGCGTGTTCAGCGTGAAATCGGGAGCGACCTGTCCGATAGCTACGGCAGCCAGTTTGTCTATTCTTTCGGCGATTTTTTTGCCCCGTTC
>CAYNXE010000155.1:0-5878 GCA_964400995.1 uncultured Odoribacter sp. | reverse complement strand
ATTTTGACGATGAAAACGACTAACTGTTGCCGAATTATTGTGTAACTTGCCGAGCCGAAACGGGGCGTGTGTATGTCCCGTCCATATAGCAGTTATCATGAAGTTTTTTAAGAGCAAGACAAGCCTGTCGGATGCCGAGGCGGCGAAAATGGCCGATATTGATCGGAAGATAAAGGAGTATAAGGCGAAGGGACACCGGGTGCCTTCGCGCAAGATGATAAAGACGGAAGCCCAGATTGAGGGGATTCGTCGCAGTGCGGCCGTCAATACCGCCGTGTTGGACCTTGTGGAGCGGAATATCCGGGAGGGGATGACTACGGAAGAGATTAACGTACTGGTTCACAATTATACGGTGGAGCACGGGGCGATTCCTGCGCCGCTGAATTTTGAAGGGTTCCCGAAAAGCGTGTGTACTTCGGTCAACGATGAGGTGTGCCACGGGATTCCAGACCCGAATGTCGTCCTGCGTTCCGGGGACATTGTCAATGTGGACGTATCCACCATACTGGATGGGTATTTTTCTGATGCTTCCCGGATGTTCATGATTGGTGAAGTGAAGCCTGAAATCAAGAAACTGGTGCGTGTTGCCCGCGAATGCCTGGAAAGGGGATTCAAGGCGGCTCGTCCCTGGGGATTTTTGGGGGACATTGGAGCTGCGGTGCAGGAGCATGCTGAAAAAAATGGGTACTCCGTTGTCCGGGAGTTCGGAGGACATGGTGTCGGGCTGAAGTTTCACGAAGACCCTTTTGTCAGCCACACCGGTCGCCGGGGAACGGGCTTGTTGCTGGTGCCGGGAATGGTTTTTACGATAGAACCGATGATCAATATGGGGGGACGGAAGATATACATCGATGCTGATAACGACTGGACGGTGCTTACGGAGGACGGAAAACCGTCCGCTCAATGGGAATACACGGTACTGATTACGGATACCGGGGCGGAAATCATTACGGGATAGCGGTATCAGCCGTTAATCCAGGCTTCTATTTCCCGGGGAGAGTCAACAATTAGATTTGCACCATGCTGTTCGAGTTCCTGACGAGGACGGAATCCCCACGTGACTCCGACAGAAGTCACTGCGCTGTTCCGGGCAGCTTGCATATCAATTCCGGAATCCCCGACATAAAGCGTTTCGGATTTTGAAACGGCGCTGAAAGCAAGTATCTCTTCGATGATTGTCGGGTCGGGCTTGACCGGAATGCCCTCTCTTTGCCCCAAGACGATAGCAAATAGGGATTCTCCGAAAAAGTGCCGGACCAGTTCGACGGTTCCTTGATGATATTTGTTGGAAGCGACGGCGAGCAGTATGTTCTGACGGTGCAGGGATTCCAGCAACTCCGGAATGCCGGGATAAGGTTTGCTCAGGTTCGTTTTGTGGGTTTGATAGTGGGAGACGAATGCGGAACGCAGCCGGGCGACGGTTTCTTCTTGCCTTGCTTCTTCCGGCAAGGCTCTTTCTATCAGTTTGGTGATGCCGTTTCCTACAAAATAGCGGTAAGCCGCCAATTCGTGTTGCGGATAACCATATTGCTGCAATGCGTGGTTGACGCTTGTCGCCAAATCGTCAAGCGTGTCGAGCAATGTGCCGTCCAAATCAAAAATCACCAGTTGGGTTTTCATGCCGGTTCGGATTTAGGGTTGAAGAGTGTGGTAACAAAAGAAACTGTCCAAATCTGGACAGTTTCTCTATTTATGCAAGTATTGCCGATTACCAGGCAAACATGGGGCGCTGGTGCATCATGGCATTTACCTCTTTCTTCACTTCGGCGATGACGTTTTCATCGTCCGGATTGGAAAGGATGCGGTCAATCATATCGACAATCACTTTCATTTCCTCTTCTTTCAGTCCGCGGGTGGTAATGGCAGGTGTTCCTACCCGAATGCCTGAGGTCTGGAAAGGAGAACGGCTGTCGAAAGGTACCATGTTCTTGTTGATGGTAATGTCGGCTTTTACCAATGTGTTTTCTGCTTTTTTACCGGTCAGTTCCGGGAATTTGGTCCGGAGGTCAATCAGCATGCAGTGGTTGTCGGTTCCGCCCGATACCACTTTATAGCCTTTGTCTATGAAAGCCTGAGCCATGACCTTGGCATTCTTTTGTACCTGCTTGGCGTAGTCGGTGTAGGAATCCGACAAGGCTTCCTCAAACGCTACGGCTTTGGCTGCGATGACGTGCTCCAGCGGTCCGCCCTGTTGTCCCGGGAATACGGCGAAGTTCAGCACTTGGGACATCATTTTGATTTCGCCTTTCGGAGTCTTTAAACCCCACGGATTCGGGAAATCCTTCGGCAACAGAATCATACCGCCACGGGGTCCGCGCAAAGTTTTGTGCGTGGTCGTCGTCACGATGTGGCAATATTCAAACGGATTGTTCAGTAATCCCTTGGCAATCAGACCAGCCGGATGCGCCATATCGTACATCAATATGGCTCCTACCTTGTCGGCGATTTCCCGCATCCGTTTGTAATCCCAGTCGCGGGAATAGGCGGAAGCACCGGCAACAATCATTTTGGGCTTGTGCTCCAGGGCAAGGCGCTCCATTTCGTCGTAATCGACCAACCCGGTGTCTTCCTTGACATGGTAGGCAACCGGATGGTAGTTGATGCCGGAAAGGTTTACGGGCGAACCGTGTGACAGGTGTCCACCGTGAGCCAGGTCGAGACCGAGGTAGGTGTCTCCGGGTTTCATGCAGGCGAAGAATACGGCGGCGTTTGCCTGTGCGCCCGAATGGGGTTGCACGTTGGCGTATTCAGCACCGAAAAGCCGGCAGGCGCGGTCGATGGCAAGCTGTTCCGTCTGGTCCACGATTTGGCAACCTCCGTAGTAACGGGCACCGGGATAACCCTCTGCGTATTTGTTCGTGAGGCAGGAACCCATGGCTTCCATTACTTCGTCGCTCACGAAATTTTCAGAAGCGATCAGTTCAATCCCTTCTTTCTGGCGTTGACCTTCTTTGGCTATTAAATCAAAGATTTCAGTATCTCTTTTCATAGGAAAGTTATTAAATATTCTGCTTCAAATTTAAAGGAAATCCTTTTTTCAAACAAAGCATTTTAAAGAATTATTTGTCTTTTGATTTAGGATTGTCATTTTTATTCATTTTTTCTTGCCGTGCGGATACTTGGGTAAATGATGCTTTTGCTGCCTTTAAGAGACAATTTTTAGTTTCTTTTTCCCGTGATTTCGGTGGAAAAACGTATATTTGTATCATATAAAATGGAGACAGTGTTATGGAAAATCCTTTTGAGGAACAACAAAATGGACGTCGACGTCCGGTATTTCTGACGGTATTGTGTATTCTGACTTTCATCGGGAGCGGTTGGGGAGTCTTGTCCAACCTTTTCTCTATTTTTACGGCGGATGCGTTGAACGAGAGTCATATCCGGATGGAGCAATATTCCACCCTGATGGGAGAAATGGAGGGGGAGGAGCTTTCTTCCTTTTGGGCGAATTTTTTGAGTTCGTCGATGGAAATGGCGCAGATTGCCATGATGCACGCCCGGGAGATAGCGACCATGCAGTTGGTGCTGGGCATCGTCAGTTTGCTTGGAGCAATCCTGATGTTCCGGTTGAGCCGTTTGGGTTTTTATCTGTATGTGGCTGCACAGGTATTGATGCTTTTTGTCTTTCCTTATTTTGCCGGTTTTTCAGCCGTGGTACTTGTCAGCTTATTCGGTTCGGCATTGTTTACTGCGGTTTTTATTGCCATGTATGCGGTCAATGTGAGGTATATGAACTGACTGCTTCTCGGAATACCCTGTTTTTGTCGGTGTTTTTGCCCCTTTGTCAGGTTTGATATGCGGTCTGTTAAAGGTGGAAAGGTTGCGTCATGCCCTTTGGATGGCAATGGATTTCAACTGCTTCGAGGTATTCGTTTTTCTGGATATGCCGGAGAGGAGGGAAAATTATTCACCAAAAAAAACGTTCCTTTATTTTGGATGGAACTCCTTAAAAAACGATACAAATATACAAAGAAAAATAATAATTCCATCTTCTGTCAATAATATCTACTTTTTCCTTGCTAAAGTCTTGAAAAATAGCCCAAACCACTACAGACAGAAGATGTGTCTAACCAACTCAAATCAGAACCTTATGAACTTTACAAACCTTATAAACTTTCAACTAATAAAAACGAACGTTTTTAAAGGATGTGTATAGTAAGAGTGTGAAACCAGATGCTGTTTGGTGGTGTTTTAGTATCGGTTTAATAGGGTTGTGGAGAAGGGATAGGTGTTAAATTTTGATTCTGGTATGGAGTATAGGCGTTGAAAAGGAAGATATGTTTAACTGATAAATAAGTGCCTTGATTTTTATATGGTCATTTAAATTACGGCTATTGTGTCAACTTTCACACTGTTTGATGTGTTCGAGCTTTAAAACAAGATAGTGTTTAATTTAAGGTATTTATATACCTAAAATAATTGGATTATGAAAATGATAGAAGTTTTAAAATCAGTACTTGTAGTTATTGTTGTGTGCGTAATTGCAGTTGGGTGTGGTGCGAAAAAATTATCGTCCACGGTAGAGAAAAAAGTGCAGAATCCTTTTGGAGAAACGTTTGAATCGCCTTGTCAGGTGTATGATACTCCGCAGGAGTTTGCTGCCACTGGTATCTTTCGGGGGTCTTCCCGTCAAATGGGGGAAGTGCAGTATCAGGCTTTGCTGAAGGCACAAGAAATTATCCGTTTGAAAATGAAGCATGCCTACCAAGGTGTTGTTAGAAACTATTCTGTGGCAATCGGCAACAATCAAGGAAATGATATTGAGTTGAAGATGACTTCTGCCGGAGATCATATTTTCGATCAGATTATCAACGAAACCACTCAATCATGTACACGCTGGAGTGAAGTTGAGGATGATGGACACATTACTTGTTATATCGCCATTCAGATACCGAAAGGAGATGTGGCAACAAAGATTTCTAAGGCTGTTGAGAACAAGTTGACACAAGAAGAGAAAGAGCGTATTGGTTTTAATGAGCAGGAATATCGCAAAGAGATGGCGAGAAGTTTTAAAGGGTATAAGGAGAACCGTTGATGAAAAATATGATGCGGAATATTGTTTTGATTTTCTTGGGTGCTTTGCTTTGGCAAGGTTCCTTTGCGCAGAAGCGCCCGGAATGGACAAACGGATATTTTAAGGATGTCCGTAATTCTTACATCGAATGCGTATGGGCTGACGGTTATGAATCCACCGATGCACGGGAGAAGGCTATGCAACAAATTGCCATACGCCGTGATGTGACAACCGGAAAGGACGTAAACGTTTCAATGCAAGATAATGACATAAAAATAGAAGGAAACCACAATCTGATTATTAAAGCGCGGATAATCGATGAATATATAGAGCGGATAGAATCGGGACGTTATCGGGTTTATCTGTTGGTGCAGACTGCCAGAAATCCGACGCTTGAATATGAGCAAGTGAAAGTAACGCGACGTTACCCTGTTTCACCTCGGATTTTGATACCGGGTATGGCTCAAATACACAAAGGGCGTACGGGGAGAGGTGCATTTTTTATTACTACTGAGCTGATTTTTGCCAGTTTTGCAACGGCATTTGAGTTGCAGCGCTCATCCTATAAATCGAAAATTTTTAAAACAAATGATCTGAGTGAACGTGAGTCTTATATGAAACGAATTGATAGAATGAAAAAGCCACGGGATCGTTTTGCAATAGCCGCCGTTGCCATTTATTTCTGGAATCTAATTGACGGTATCGCAGCCAAGGGGGATTCGCACGTTGTGGTGAAAAAATCCAAAGTGAAGTTAACTCCTTATGCGACGGTTCAGTCTGCAGGTGTTTCGTTGAGTTTAAATTTTTAAGTAAATATCAAATATGAGAAATAGTTTGTTATTCCTTTTGTTTTCTTTGGGGGGT
>CAYNXE010000154.1:0-5932 GCA_964400995.1 uncultured Odoribacter sp. | reverse complement strand
TCATTAGCACCAGTCGCATCGAGGGATTGGAAGAAGGCCGGGAAGAGGGACGGATATTGGGAATGGCAGAAGGCAGGGCGAAAGGGTTAGCCGAAGGAAAAGCGGAGGGGATAGTTGAGGGTCGGATAGAAGGGCGGATGGAAGGACGGATGGAAGGAAGAGCTGAAGGAATTATAGAAGGAAGAACCGAGGGGCGGGCTGAAGGATTGGAGATAGGACGAATGGAGGGCTGGGAAAAAGGTTTGCAGGAGGGACGTGAAGAAGGTATGAATGAAGGACATAAGAAAGCCCAGTTGACCATTGCTCGGAATCTGTTGTCAATGGGAGTTGCACCGGAGAAAGTGATAGAAGCAACCGGTTTGACTTGGGAAGAACTCTAGTAATGGAAAGAGTCCGGAATGGTCCCGGACTCTTTTTATTGAATATCTGTCATTATTGTATCATCGCTCCCTGTTTGCTCTTTCTCTATAAACTTTGCAACTCTTTTATTTTCCATGCACCGCATAACTGCGATACCCGTAGATAACGATAACCAAGAAACAGATCAAAGGCAGGACGAATGAAACGTTGACGGCTGGAAGACCTCCGATCACGTGGCAGTCGATGATGGCGGCTTGCAAGGGGGGCATGACGGAACCGCCCAGGATGGCCATGATAAGACCGGCAGCACCGAATTTTGCGTCATCTCCCAAACCTTGCAAGGCAATGCCGTAAATGGTGGGGAACATCAGCGACATGCAGGCGGAAACTCCTACCAGACAGTATAGTCCCCAGATGTCCTGAAAACCGATGACTCCGATGGTCAGGAGGCTACCGCAGACCGCCAATGTCATCAATAATTTTCCCGGAGAGAAATACTTCAACAGGAAGGTGCAGACAAAACGGCTGACGCAGAAAATAGCCATGGCCACGATGTTGTATTGCTGGGAGAGCACTTCGGCATCCTGTTCGGGCATGCCTTCATTGACGAAAATGCGTGTACCGTATTGGATAATAAATGTCCAGCACATGATTTGTACGCCGACATAGAAAAATTGTGCGATGACTCCTTCCCGGTAGCGGGCGATGGAAAAGATTCTTTTCAAGGCGTGTCCCAGATGCAAAGAGTGGTCCTGATCCGCATTTTTGGGCATGTTGGTAAAACGTATAATCAAGAACAAAACCAGTACGATGACGCCGACGGCGACATACGGTGCAATCAATACTTCCAGGTCTGCGGCTTTTACCGCTTCAAACTCTTCCGCGGACAGCAAGGCGCGTTCTGCCGTACTCAGCGGATTCAGTTTTGCCTGAATGAAAGTCATCGCCGTGAACATACCCAGCAGGGAACCGATGGGGTTGAAAGCCTGTGCCAGATTCAGCCGGCGGGTGGCGGTACGTTCATCTCCCATGGTCAGGATATAGGGATTGGAACTTGTTTCCAGGAAAGAAAGTCCGCAGGTCAGAATAAAGTAGGCAATCAGGAAAGGATAATAAAGTCCGGTCATGCTTGCCGGTATGAAAAGAAGCGCTCCGGTGGCATACAATGCCAGTCCCAGGAGGATGCCCGTCTTATAGGAAAACTTGCGGATAAACAAGGCGGCGGGGAAAGCCATGGCGAAATATCCGCCGTAAAAAGCTAGTTGAACCAAAGCCCCGTCGGTCACGCTCATGCGAAAAATCTTGGAAAAGGCTTTTACCATCGGGTTGGTGATGTCGTTAGCGAAGCCCCAGGCAAAAAACAGGGTGGTGACCAGGAGGAAAGGTACCAGCAGTCGGCGGGGAACAAGTTGTGATTTTGACGTCATCTTGGAAAATTTTAAATGGTCATTGAATGTTGAACTTTAATATTGCCTATGGCAGTTGCTTCTACGGCTTTGCATACCACTTGGGTTCCAGTCAGTTCCTCTGTCAGCCGGTTCAGCAGTTGATTTTGCGAGCCGCCGCCAACGATATATATCGTTTCGATTTTCCTGCCGGAACATTTTTCCAGCATTCGCTTCACTTCGGCATATTTGGTGGCAAGGGAACGCACAACGCAGCGCATGAACTCTCCTTTTGTCCGGGGGGCTTCCATGCCTTTTTCCGTGCAATATTTGCATATCGCTTCGCCCATGTTGTCCGGTTTGTTGAAACAGGGAGCGTCCACGTCGACGACGGAATCCAGTCGGCTGCGTTCCGCTTCGGCAATCAGTTCGTCGTAAGAGCATTTTTCGCCTGTCGCTTCCCATTCTTTCATCAGATTCTGCAACAGCCAGAGTCCGGTGATGTTTCTCAAAAAGCGGATTTTGCCGTTAACGGTGCCTTCGTTGGTGAAATCGCAGTGCATGGCTTCCGGTGTGAGGATGGGAGTATCGACCTCAATGCCCATCAAAGACCACGTGCCGGAACTGATAAAAGCCCAATTGTCGCCTTCGGCTTCGATGGATGCCAAGGCACTGGCGGTGTCGTGCGAGCCTACTGCAACGACCTTTACGCCGGCTCCTCCGACTTCGGCAACTACTTCTGGGGATAATTCTCCGATGACCGTTCCAGAGGGTACGATGGGTTGCATCAGGTGACGGGGGATATTCAGCCGTTGAAAGAGGCTGTCCGCCCACCCTCCGGTGGCGTGATGAAAGAGTTGGGAGGTGGAAGCAATGGTGTATTCATTGACGGCGATGCCGGTCAGGAAATAATTGAACAGGTCGGGCGTGAACAGCAGTTTGTCTGCGATTTTCAGTACGGGGTCATTGGCGAGTACCATGCTGTACAACTGGAAAGCCGTATTGATTTCCATGAACTGGTTGCCGGTCAGGGCATACAATTCTTCCCGAGGAATGACCTGAAACACCTTTTCCAAAATCCCGGCGGTGCGGGAGTCCCGGTAACATACCGGATTGGCTGCCAGGTGACCGTTCCGGTCGATGAGACCGAAATCCACGCCCCAGGTATCCACACCGATGCTGACAATCCCGTCATATCGGGCGAACGCTTTTTTCAATCCGGTTTTCAATTCTTCAAATAGAGCCAAAAAATCCCAGTAAACCGTACCGCCCAGACGAATCTGGCGGTTGGGAAACCGGTGAACCTCGTCGAGTTGGATGTCTCCTTCCGAGAGTACCGTGCCGACGATGACCCGTCCGCTTCCCGCTCCGAAGTCTGCTGCAATGTATCTCATGTTTGCCGTGTCCGTTATTTGGTGATTTTGCCGAGGATATACTTGTCCAGGTCCTCGATTTCGTTCGGGGTAAGCGTATGGTAGTTCATACCCGAGCGGAGAATGATTTCGCAGGCCATTTCCAGAAATTCGGCTTTTTCGATGGCGTCGTTGAAATCTTTTCCGACGAACACTTGGCCGTGTTTTTCCAGGATGACCGAGTCGTGGTTTTGCATCGCTTCGCATACCGCTTTTGCCAGTTCGGGAGAGCCGGGACGGTAATAGGGGACAATGGCGATTTCACTGCCGCAGTGGCAGGGGAGTTCCGCCGTGACATTGAAATTGTCCGGTTTGTTTTTCATACAGGCGACTGTCGTGGCAAAAATGCTTTGGCAATGCAATACGACATTGACGTCGGGTCGGTTGCGCATGACCGTCAGGTGGAATGTGCTTTCCATGGACGGTTTGACCCCGTTGATACATTCGCCGGTGGCGATTTTGCAGATAGAAACCTGTTCTTTTCTCAACTCCGGCACCCAGGAGCCTGTACCCGATACCAGTGCCAGTTCTCCGATGCGCCAGGACAGATTCCCGCTGCTGCACCGGGTCAGTTTGCGGTCGCCAACCTTGTGCGCCGCCGCCAGAAATTGTTCGATATGTTGATTGGTGATTTCCATGATTTTTGTTGTGAAACAGGCGTAGCCCGTATGCGCTTCATGCACATACGGGCGTGCCGTGAGTTATTTATACAATGCTCCGTAATTTGCGCAAGCCCGGTAGTCGGCACCTTCTGGATCCATGCCGAAAGCGTTCCATGCGCTGGGGCGGAAAATCTTGTCCGGATCCACGTTGTGCATGCAGACCGGAATCCGGAGCATGGAAGCCAGGGTAATCAGGTCGGCACCGATGTGTCCGTAGCTGATTGCTCCGTGATTGGCACCCCAGTTGTTCATGACGGAATACACATCCTTGAATGCACCTTTGCCCGTCAGACGGGGGGCAAACCAGGTGGTCGGCCAGGTCTTGTCGGTGCGTTCGTTCAGCGTTTTGTGGATTGCCGGGTCGATTTCCACCGTGTAACCTTCGGCAAGCTGTAATACGGGTCCCAGTCCTTTGACGATGTTGACGCGCATCATGGTCACGGGCATGCCTCCTTTGGACAAGAAGTTGGAGGAGAAACCGCCACCCCGGAAATAGTCGCGGTTGGCTGGATACCAGGTGGTGGCTTTCAGGCATTTTTCCGCCTCTTCCTCGGTGATTTCCCAGAAGGGCTTCATGGCAGGCTTGCCGTCTTTGGTCTGTTCGCCGCATCCGTCCAAGGTGGCTGCGCCTGAGTTGATCAGGTGAATGATGCCGTTTGCGGCGTCTCCGGTCAGTTTCTTTCCGGTCACCCGTTCAACGGCGGCGGGACTCCAGTAAGTGCGCACGTCGGCGAAAATCTGGGCGCTGTTGGTCAGCAATTTACCGAACAGCATGGCAACTCCGTTCAGGGAATCATTTTCAGTAGCAAACACGAATGCTTCGCGGATACCGTTCCAGTCGAAAGAGGTGTTCATGAATGCTTCCGCAAAGTCTCCATTGGGCATGTGGTCCGTCCATTGGCGTTGTCCTTGGAAACCGCCGGCAATGGCATTGTGTCCCAGTGCTTCCTCCTTGAATCCCATTTCCTTTAATTTCGGGTTGCCGCACATCAAATCGCGGAATACGATGAACATTTTGACCACATATTCCCAGTCTGCATCCAGTTCAATCCGGTTCTTTTTCTTCTTTTGGGTATTGAAATCGGTGCCTTCATTGACTTTGCAGTGCTTCTCGGTCCATGCCATGGCTTTGGCGTATTCCGCTTTGTCGTAAATGCCTTCATCGATTCGGCGGATGACTTCTGTCATGTCCACCTGTTCGTTACGCATGCCTAAATAAGTCTGGAAGAAGTCGGCATTGACGATACTTCCGGCGATACCCATGGCGACGTTGCCGATGGACAGGTAGCTTTTGCCTTTCATGGTTGCCACGGCGATGCCGGCACGGGTGAAGCGCAGCAATTTTTCCTTGACGTCTTCCGGAATGCTTTTGTCGCCTGCATCCTGCACGTCATGTCCATAGATGCCGAATGCCGGCATGCCTTTCTGGCTGTGTCCTGCCAATGCCGCAGCCAGGTACACCGCACCCGGGCGTTCCGTTCCGTTAAAGCCCCAGATAGCCTGCGGCACTCTGCCGTCATAGTCAATGGTCTCGCTGCCGTAGCACCAGCAAGGAGTCACCGAAATAACGACACCGACTCCTTCCTTGCGGAACTTTTCGGCACAGGCGGCTGCCTCCGGAACGCGTCCGATGGTGGAATCGGCGATGACGCATTGTACGGCAGTGCCGTCGCTGTATTTCAAGGTGCCGCTGATTAATTCGGCAACGCTTTTCGCCATATTCATGGTTTGTTCCTCTAATGATTCGCGCACACCGCCTTGACGGCCGTCAATGATTGGACGAATGCCCACTTTGGGGTAATCTCCGATGAATCTTGCTTGTTTCATAATCGTTTATATTAAATTAATGTATTCTGTATTTATGAATGATTTCCGGTAACGGTTGAACGAAGTGCCAATGAAGGCAATTGCAGAAAAAACGGGTAAAATCCCGGCAGGTATCTTTATCATGGCATCACACTCTGCTGAACTTTCTACAAACGTATGAATTAAAAAACGGAATTCAAAAAAATTAAGAAAAAAACAACGATTCGTTTTTGTTCGGTTTTTCCGGAGATATGTTATATCTTTGCTTTTGAATAAAATGTTTCAAATGGTTGCCGGATTCCGGTTT
>CAYNXE010000153.1:0-5963 GCA_964400995.1 uncultured Odoribacter sp. | reverse complement strand
TGCCCGTGCATTCTTTGAAGATTTTTGGCGATTTCAACTAAGATTCGGCACTTTTCCTATAAAATTCACCTCGTAAGGCTTGCACAAAGATAGGAAATTTCCCATATTTGAACAATAAAACTTAAAAAATGGAAGAATCTAAATGTGAACATCCGAATTTCATAGAATCCGAAAATTTTTACCTATGCCCTGACTGTAAGGAATGGGCATTCAAATATCTTCCTTTTGATACACAAGGTATATGGGTTGACGGGTATGAACCTCCAGAAATAAGAAAACAACGAAGTTTTGAAAAAGCAAAAAACAAGCGAAAATTTGGAATAACACGTTAGTGTTGCTCGTAATCCTCTGGGTAGAGGACTTTCATTATGCAGTCAACCTCCTGCGTTGAACTGCTCCGGCTCTCGTAGAAGGCACGAACCTGTTCCTTTGTCATCCCAATGGAAACCACGTGGCGTCTGACCTCATCCGGGGTATAGGTGTCCACGCCGTAACGCTCCTTGATGACTTCCTTTAATGATTTTCCCATAAGGCTTAAACTTACACCCCTTCAACGCAAACCTCGTGAACCGGGGTTCAGTCCGCTGAGGGTGAAACGGGATTCGGTGTAAAGTTGTATATAAGTGCCTAAATTTAATACTTTTATAGCTATTTCCCTAATGATTAATATCTTTATTCTAATCGACAAAAAAGGAATAGACCTGTAAAAGCTATTTGAGGTGATAAATATATTACCTATGTTTATAGTCTTCTTAAAATGAAAATGCAGAGATTATCGTGGAAAATGGAATGAATATTTCAATAAATAGAGGGCATGAAGATAGATGTAGTCAATGTATGGGTAGATGATGTTCATGTGAATATAGAAACTCGAGACGGTCGGATAATGTCGGAAAAGATAGCGGACTATTACCGGCTTCGTGGTGCTACGCCGGAGCAAATGCAGCACTTTGAATATGATAATCTGGGGATTCATTAGGCTGAATTAGATGAAGATTTGTACTCAAATAGAAAATACATTTAATCAGCATGATTTTTAAAGTTATTTATAGTTTTGCATTAATCGGAATTTTACTGAGCATTGAATCATGTTATTTCTTCCGAAGGTCATTAGATGATATTGATGTTAAGCATTCTTGGTTAATTGTCAATCGGTCGGAGCAAGATATAATCTTCAAGGTTTATGCCCCCTCTTATTTGAACGTTGGGGATATTAAGCAGGATAGTATATGGCTTATGAAAAATACAATCATTGCTATGGGAGTTGAACCTTTTGAGTATTTGATAGCTAGCATTGATTCTGTTGGTGTTTATGCACTTGACGGTAAAACGTTAAAAGTGTGGCGTACATCTGAACAATACGAAGACGAACGCCCCTTTTTTTATAAACCTTTTTGGCAAAAGCGTGAATGGAAAGAGGGTGGACGGCGTGGTTTTATCAATTATGAATGGACGTTTGAATTACTGCCGGAAGATATTAAAATCAAAGAACAAGAAGAACCCTAAAAATTAGACAATAACTTTTAGGGTTCACTTTAAAACAATACAGTCCTTTCGTCTTGAAAAGCTATGGAATATATATCCCAAAACATGCTTTCTCAGTCATATCACCTTACAAACTTTATAAACTTTACGAACTTTACAAACTTTATAACTCATTCTTTTTCAGCAAGTCGCGGATTTCAGTCAACAGTTGTTCCTCCTTGCTGGGAGCGGGGGATGGTGCCGGCTGGGCGGCTTCCTTTTTCTTCAGTTTGTTGATGAGTTTGACGAAAAGGAAGATAGAGAAAGCGACAATCAGGAAGTCTAAAGCCGTATCGATAAAATTGCCGTAGTTGAGGCTTACCGCTTCCGTCACTTGTCCGGTGGCGGCGTCCGTGTGGGCTTGTTTCAGAATGATTTTCAACTGTTCAAACTTCACTCCTCCGATGAGCAGACCGACGGGAGGCATGATGATGTCGCTGACCAGGGAAGAGACGATTTTGCCGAAAGCACCTCCGATGATGATACCGATTGCCATGTCGATGACGTTACCCCGCATGGCGAAAGTTTTGAATTCTTTGATAAAGCTCATATTCTTTCGTTTTGATGATTCATGGATTTCAGGATTATTCCGGAACGATGCGGACGGGTTGTCCCTCGCGGATAGAGGCGAGTCCTGCCGTAACGATGACTTCGTGGCTGGCGAGTCCGGACTCCGCAAGGATGTGTCCGCCCAGCCGGCGGGTTTGGATTTCATGCCGGTGGACTGTCGAACCGGGGGATTGGACGACCCAGACGTATTCTTTGCCGTCGATGATCTGGAGCGCGGAAGCCGGGATGATGAACTTGTCGGCAATCATGTTGTCGAGTTCCCAGCTCACTTTGCAGGAAAAGCCCGGAAAGACGTTTTTCCGGAAAGGGGCGAATTGCTCGTCGGTGACTTTCAGGATGACGGGAATGCCCGACCCGTCGGAAGCATCGACGTATTCTTTGATGTCTGCGCTGAACAGCCTGCCTTGCTGGCTGTCAAACTCCACGAAGATTTTCCGGGGCAGGCGCAATAGCGGGGTGCCGGTTTCCGGCAGGGTGAAGTGGATTTCAATATCCTCCGGGTTCACCAATTTCACAATGGCTTGCCCGGCCTGCACCTCTTCAAAGTTGTCGGCGTATTTCTGTTCGACAAAACCGTCGAACGGTGCTTTTAACGTGGTGTACTCCAAGGTACGGCGTGCGATGTTCAGCGCCGATGTCGCTCGGACATAGTCGGCTTCTGCGATTTCCAGGCTTTGGACGGCGATGGCGTTCGCTGCCAAAAGGCGTTTGTTGCGCTCATAAATGGATTTGGAGGTCTGGTAATTGCTCCGTGCCGTTTCATATTGCAACTGGTAGTCGAGGGGCTTGATTCGGGCGATGGTTTGTCCTTTCTTGATGCTTTCGCCGGTCTGCACGTTCATTTCTTTCAGGGTGCCCGGCAGTTTGAAAGCCAAGATGCTGAACTCCGTCGCTTCGACGATTCCCGTGTACGAGCGGGTGATGCTACCCAATGCCTCCACTTTGACGACTTTGACCGGACGGGGAGAGGCGGGCTTGGTTTCTTGCGTTTCCTTCTGCCCGCAGGCAAGAAGAAGCAGTGCTATCGTGGCGTAACCAGCAATTCGGTACATGGCTGAATGAGATTAAGGATTTCTCATTTCTACGGAGCGCATGTACCGATGTTGCATTTTAGTATTTGAAACTGCTGCCTCCGAGAAATTCCCGGATGATGGATGTCGGGGGAATTTCGTTGGTGGGTACACTTCGGATATACGAAAAGAACTTCAGCAGGCGCAGCGCCTTGGAATGTTCGGGATATTGCTGGGCGACTTCCTGCAACAACGGTTCCGCCTGCGATTTTAATGCGCCCAGTTCGTAAATCAGTGCCGAATTGAACATGGCGTCGGCTTCTTCCTGATAGGGCACGATGTGCTTTTGTTCGCCCCGCAGCACGCTCTCCCAGCGTTTCAGGGTTTCCAGCGCGGAATAGTTGCGGTATTTGTAATCGCGGACCATCCGGCGAATCAGCCTGTTGTCTGCAGGGTTGATGAGGTTGTGGTTGTCGATGGAAATGGACGTGAGGGCGGATACGAATATTTTGAACAGGGATTCGGGAGGGAGCAGGCGGGTCAATTGGGGATTCAGTCCGTGGATGCCCTCCACGATAATCACGTTGTTTTTCTGCATCCGGATTTTTTCTCCGTCATAGAATCTTTGTCCGGTTTCAAACGAGAATTTCGGAATCTCGACCTCTTCGCCCTGCATCAGCCGTTGCATGTTGTCGCTGAACGTGGCAATGTCCAGGGCTTCGAGCGCCTCATAGTCGTATTCGCCTTTTTCGTCCCGGGGAGTGTCTTCCCGGTTCACGAAATAGTTGTCCAACGACAGATTGATTGGTTTTATGCCATTCACCAGCAGTTGGACGGCAAGCCTTTTCCCGAAGGTGGTTTTTCCGGACGAGGACGGTCCGGCAATCAGGATGACTTTGATTTTCTTTTGACGGGCTTTGATTTTGTCCGCTATCTGGGAAATCTTTTTCTCGTGCAGCGCTTCGCTGATTTTAATCATGGGACCTGCGAATTTGTTGCCCACAATCTTGTTGAACTGTCCGATGTCTGAGATTTCCAGGATTTTCCCCCATTGTTTGTTTTCGTTGAAAACCTGGAACAGCTTGTCTTGCGGAATCACCTCGAGCAGTCGGTCGGGGCGGGTACGGTCGGGCAGAACCAATAGCATACCGTCCTTGTAAGGGATGAGGTCGAATACCCGAAGACAGCCTGTGGATGGTGCCAGCGTACCGTAAAAAGAGTCGGGGAGACGGTCTATGTAATAAAGCGAGGTATAGAGTTTCCCCCGGGTTTCCAGCAGGTCGGTCTTGTCTTTCAGGCCTTTTTTCCGGAAAATGCGGGTTGCTTCGTCCGTGGGAATGTCCTTGCGGACGATAGGCGTGTCGTTGTCGATGATTTCCTGCATTTTCTCCTTCAGTTGTCCCACCGTTTCCGGGGTGAGCCTGGCTCCCTTGTTCGCCAGCCGGCAGAAGATGCCGTTGGAGATGAAATATTCCGTTCTGAGACTTTTCTTGGGAAACAGCTGGTTAATCGCCCGGTAAAGGACGAAAATCAGCGAGCGCGAGTAGATGCTGTAACCGTCCAATGTCGTTGCGTCGATAAAATTGACCCGAAGCGGCGCCATGATGACATATTGCAAGTCCTGCAATTGATTGTTGACCAGTGCGCCCAGTATGCGATGACGGGTTTCGGGCAACAAAGTCTTCAGGACTTCCTGTAACGTGGTGCCGGGAATCGCCTGGCAGGTTTTCCCGGTATTCTCGCAAGTGATGCTGACTGTTTTCATGGCAATGAGGCTTTGCGTTTTATTGGTAGAGCCGGGTGTCCTCCGGGATGCTGATTTGATAGGTCTTGCGACGGTAATTTTTCAAGTCGCTTTTCCGCAGCCAGGGATTGAACCGTTTGAGCGTTTTGTAGGTGATGCCTTGCTCTTTGGCAAAATCCGCCCAGCTTCTCACGTTTCCTTTGACCTCCACCTGGTGGGTGGGTTCCGCAGGATAGACGTTTTCCACCTTGAAATGGTATTTATCCGGATGATTCATGATTTGCTTCAACGCCAGTATCCGGAAAACATAGCGTTCGGTTTCATCGCCCAGCAGCAGGTTGTAATAATCCTGTTCCTGCTGGATGTTCATCTGCCTGGAAATCATGTTGAAACCGGCATTATAGGATGCGGCGGCGAGGGTCCAGGAGCCGAATTTATCGTATGCTTTTTTCAGATACTTTGCCGCTGCCAGGGTGGATTTCTCTACGTGGTAGCGTTCATCGACCTCGTTGTTGACTTCCAATCCCAGTTCTCTTGCCGTATTTTTCATGATTTGCCACATGCCTACGGCTCCGGCGGGCGAAACGGCAAGCGGGTTGAGCCGGCTTTCGATGACGGCAAGGTATTTGAAATCATCGGGAATGCCGTTGGCTTCCAGCAGGGGCTCCAATATGGCAAACACCCGGGGAGAGCCTTGCAAAAGCTGTATCGTGTGCGAATGCAGGTAGGTGTTGACAATCAGTTCTTTTTCCAGTGCCTCCCGGACATCCGGCCGGTGCAGGGGTACCGCTTCGCCTGCCAGGGTCAGGGTGTCGGGCAAAAAGACGTCGGAACCGAACGGAATATCGGAAAGCGACGGCGGTTCCGGAACGGCGACTTCCGCCGTCCTGGGCTTCCGGGCATAAAAGATAATCGAAACGATGGCTATGGTGAACAGAGTGATGCAGAGATAAAGCAGGTTTTGAATCTTATTCATGGTTCATATTCGTTTGTGTCGTGCAAATATAATGCAAACCGGACGTAAAGTCAAATTTGTATCAAAAGGCTTCGGTCATATTCATATAGATACCCCATTTTTGTCCCGGTTCCTTGCCGATGTCCACTCGGAAATTCTT
>CAYNXE010000152.1:5748-6002 GCA_964400995.1 uncultured Odoribacter sp. | reverse complement strand
GGTGATGCTCAGACCGATTCCGCTTCCTTCGATTTCTCCGTATAAATCTTTACCGGACCGACAGAATGGTTCGAAGATCCGGTCGAGTTGTTCCTGGGGAATGCCCGTTCCCGTGTCGCTGACGTGGACGACCAGCCGGTTCGGTTCTCCGTCGGAGCCGGAATGGTTTTCCTCGGTTAATTCATAGGACATGGTGACGCAACCTTCCGGGGGAGTGACGTTGCAGGCGTGGGAGAGCAGGTTGCGCGATCGGC
>CAYNXE010000152.1:0-5738 GCA_964400995.1 uncultured Odoribacter sp. | reverse complement strand
AAATAGTCGCTCCAGTTTTTCCCGGTCATAGCGTACTGCCAGTATTTCGTGGCTGTATTGCAGTTGAAGGCGGATGTTCCGCTGGTCTGCCAACGGTTGAAAAGAGGATTGCATTTCACGCAGAAAGACGATGAAATCGAATGTGGTGTATTTCAATTCTTCTTGTCCGGCGTTCTGCTTTTGTATGTCCATCAGGCTATTGACCAGTGACAATAGCCGTTCGGTATTTTTTCTTGTCGGCTTAAGGATTTCCTTGACTCCCGCAATGTGGAAAAATTTCCGGTTCAGGTCATCGAGCAGGTTGATAATCAAGGTCAGGGGCGTTCGGAACTCGTGGGCGACCCGGGTAAAGAACCGGAGCCTTTCCTGGTTGATTTTTTCTAATTGCTGTTGTTCCATTTGCTTGCGGAGGAGAGAGGCTTCCAATTCCCGTTTGCGATGGCGGTTTTTGATGATTTTACATATCGTGAAAATCACAATCAGGCAATATCCGCACCAAGCCCACCAGCGAAACCATACCGGAGGTAGCACGACAATCGTCAGTTGCGCATCTTCGCTGCTCCATGTTTCCCGGTTGTTGGAGGCGATGACGCTGAATTGGTATTCGCCGGGTTTCAGGTTGTTGTAAAACGCTGTTTTGCGGATTCCGGCATGATTCCAGTTTTCGTCCACTCCTTTTAGCCGGTAGGCATAATGAGTCTGTTCCGGATTGAGGAAATTCGGGGCGGTGTACTGGATTGTCAGGTTCTTCTGGTTGTGGGAAAGGACAATTCGTTTCTGCAATTGCAGTTTGCTTTTCAACAACTGGCTTTTGCCGGGAATTTCCGGTTGATTGTTGACGGATAGCGTGGTGAGCAGTACTTTCGGGACTTCTTGGTTTTCGGGTATCTGTGTGGGTTGGAATGCCAGAAATCCGTTGGATGCCGGCAGGTAGAAGATGCCGGTTGAACTGCAATAGCCTGAGGAGAGAGTAAATTCCTGCGGAATGAGTCCGCTTTTGGAGTATGCGACATCCACTTGCCCGTTGTCTTTGTTCAGCCGGAAAATCTCCCGGGAGGTTGTGAACCATAGCTCTTTGGGGCGGTTGATGAGGTTGTAGATATACTCGTTGGTCAGCCCGTTGTCTTTGTTATAGTTTTTCAGCAAGTGCAGTTTGTCGTTGAAACAAAACAGTCCGGCTCCGTTTGTGCTGACCCAGATTTTTCCGTCCGGGTCTTTGGCTATGGCAGTGATGTGTATCGTGTCCTTGCTTGAAAAGCCGAAGGCGCTGCCGTCCAGATTCCGGAATTCGTTTTTGTTTTCATCGATAAACACCAGTCCGTTTTGCAGGGTTCCGAGCAGGAATTGTCCTTTGTTTATTTCCGTGATGACCGAAATCGGACTGAGTTGCGGGAATCGGGTGTTGACGTTTAGCGATGGCACGGGGCGACCGTTGTCCATGACGATCAGTCCGGCGTTTGTGTTCGTGGGAATCCACAGGCGTTTCAGGGAATCCCGGTAAAGCGTCTGGATGTCGTTGCGCTGGTAGTCGTAAAGCAGTTGGAATGTCTTGTGAAGGGTCGAGAAGCGGAAGACTTGCCCGTTGTGGGTGGCGCATAAGATGTCATTTCCGTCCCGGAGCGTCGATTTGATGATGTTTTGAAAATAGTTGCGGTTGTTCTGGTAAATGGGGTACAATTGCTGTTGCCGGGTTTCCGGGGAGTAGAACAGCAGTCCGTTCCCTTCGGTGGCAAACCATATATTTCCCTGAGGGTCTTCGGCGGGCAGTCCCACCAGTCCGGTAAATTGCCGGCAGGGTATGTATTGGAATTTATGGCTGTACGGGCTGTGGAAATTGACGCCGCCGGAATAAGTGCCTACCCACAGGTTTTTCTGGTTGTCCTGATACAGGGACAAGACGGAAAAGTGGCTTAATGCTCCTTTTTCCCCGATATTCATGGGAATGCGGGTGGGTTGCAGGGTTCGTTTGTGGAGCAGGGCGAGTCCGTGGAATGTCCCGATAAGCATGGTGGAGTCATTGTAATCCAGCAATTGCCGTACATTGTCCAGGTTGTCGATACGTGTTAGCTCCTGCCGGTACGGATCCCAGCTGGATACTTTGTTGTAGGAAGAAACAATCCAGACTTTTCCGTCCCGGTCGGTTGTCAGGGAAGAAATATAGCCGTTCGGCAATGCCGCCGGATTTTGGGTATCCGCAGGTATGTGCCGGATGTACCGGTAATGGCAGTCGTAGATATAAAGTCCCTGGGAGGTGCCTAAATAGAGGTTCTTTTCCAAATCTTCGGTGGCACTGCGCGCGTAAGCGTTCCGGGGGAAGTTTTCAAACCGGCAGGGGCGCAGGGAGTCCCCGTTGCGGTCGTAAATCCAGTTGGATTTGTCGGTGAAAAACAGCAATTCTTCATTTGAGGTACGGAATGAGGCTTCGATGCTGTTGTTGCCGGGGAGTATGTAGCGGAAAATCTGTCCAGTCTTGTAATCGATGCGGTTGACGCCTTCAATCGTGCCGATCCAGATGTCTTTGGCGGAATCTTGCAGGATGCACAAGATTTCGTTGCCACAAAGGGAATGTTCATCGTAGTAGTTTTTTCGGAACACTTTGAAGTCGTATCCGTCGTAACGGTTCAGCCCGTTTCGGGTGGCAAACCACATATAACCGTCGCAGTCCTGGTATATGGCGTTGACCGTCTGTTGCGACAGCCCGTTTTCCACTCCTAAGGACGTGAAGAAAAACGGGTTGCGGTTGGTCTGGCCTTGCAAATAACTGGCAATATGCAGCAAGAAGGCAAAAATGAGAATGCGGAAACAAATGGTATTCGCCGGGTGCTTCATGATAACGTGTTATTGGTTTCTGGAATTACACAAGGTCGTCACGATTTCCCCCAAAAGTATCATTTAAATATAGCTTTTGCAAATGCGGGGGCGAGGAGAAGAAAAACAGAGAAAAAAGATTGTTTCAGGGTAATCGGTCTTTATTTTGAGATAAAAACGCAATAGTTTGATACGCTGGCGAAAATGCGGGGGAGGGCGGAGGGATTGATTTTGGTTACTTTTGTTTGCCGGTTGGTGGTGTGTCATTTTGTTTTTTGTGGGGATTGCCGGAAACCTTTTGGGTGAGGATATTGTATAACATTTAATATAAATCGAATGAAAAAGCAGTTTGTATTTGTTTTGTGTTTGTTTTTGACATCAGCGGTTGTCATGGCGCAGGAGATGATTCCTTTGAAGTATGGTGCGCAGCGCATCGGGAAACGCACGGATGCGGCGATGCAGCGTTGGCGCGACAATCGTTTCGGACAATTCATCCATTTTGGATTGTATTCCATTCCGGGCGGTTATTGGAAAGGGAAATGTTATGACGGTGCCGCCGAGTGGATCAAGTCCGGAGCGCGGATTCCGAATGCCGAATATGAGCAATTGACGGAGCAGATGGTTTTGCCGGAGTTTGATGCGAAGGAATGGGCACGGATTGCCAAGGGCATGGGTGTGAAATACTCGGTCATCACGACCAAGCATCATGAGGGTTTTTGCCTGTGGCCCAGCAAATACACCGATTATACGATTGCCCATACGCCTTTCGGACGCGATTTGTTGAAGGAGTATGTGGATGCCTATACGGCGGAGGGTATCGACGTGTATTTTTATTTTTCCATCATCGATTGGAACAATAAGGACTGGAGGGGTTCGGTGAAGTCCCGGGAGGATAGCCTGGCTTTTGAACGCTTCAAGACGTTTACCCTGAACCAGGTGGAGGAATTGATTGTGAATTATCCCCAGGTGAAAGGTTTTTGGTTCGACGGTACTTGGGATCCTTCCATGGTGAAGAGTGGTTCTTTTACGTATGACATAGAGCAGAAGATGCACGAGCTGAAGCCGGACATTATATGTGGCAGTCGTTTGCGGGTGGACGAAAAGGGAGCGCGCCATTTCGATTCCAATAAGAATCTGATGGGGGATTACGAGCAGGGCTGGGAGCGGAGTTTGCCCGATGCTGCGTTGCCTAACGACTGGGAAGCCGTGATGACGATTCCGGAGAATCAGTGGGGGTATCATTCCAATTGGAAGGGTCATATCAAGAATGCCAACGAGATTATCGAAATGATTGCCAAGGCGACTTCGCTGGACGGGAATTTTGTGTTGAATTTCGGTCCCAAGGGAGACGGCGGCATTCGTAAGGAGGAACAGCAGCTGGCGAAGCAAATCGGCGCATGGATGGCGAAAAACGGAGAGGCCATTTACGATTGCGGCATGGCTAAGTTCAAGGAGCAGAAATGGGGCTATTTCACCGCTAACCCGAAGACCAATGTGTTGTATATGGTTGTGACCAATCAGCCTGCCACCGGACAGTTGAAAGTGAACGTTCCCCAGGGCACTGTGATTGACCGCTGTACGCCGATTGATTCCCCGGTGGCGTTGAAATTGGAAAAAAGTACGAAAAATGAGTATGTGATTCAGGCACCCAAAGCAAAAAATAACGAAATTTACGTCCTCAAACTGACATTGAAGAAAGGAGATTCGGTGGGCAATTATGTCGCCCCTAAAATGTAATAAATGAAAATGAAGTATCTTGCAACGATTTTTTTGCTTCTCAGTGGAATGTACTGGGGAAATCCCTTGGTTGCGCAAAAGAACGCCGGTGAAGGGAAAGGACAATTTAGTTGGAAACTATTGGGCAGAGTGTTCTTTGACGGAGGGGTCATCAACCGCGATTCCACGGTCACCAGTTTTCAGGTGAACGACCTCCGCATGGGCGTGTCGGTTCATTTCCTGGATTATTGGGAGGGAAAGATAGAACTGGGCTATGGGGATAGCAAGATTTCGTTGAAAGATGTGTATGTGGATTATGCGAGAGGGGCGCATCTGGTTCGGCTCGGGTATTATTTCGAACCTTTCGGGAATGCCAGGGTCGGTACTGCCAATTACCACTTTATGGCGGAACCGGTTGCCGACAAGATTCTGGGGGACAAGCGGAAACTGGGGATAACTTATGCTTATAACCAGGAATGGGTGAATGTCATCGCCGGGGTGTTCAGTGACGGGGACATTGAAAAGTCGAAGCCTTTGAACCAGGGGTATATTTTTGCGGGGAAATTGGTGGGACGCCCTTTGATGAAGGAGAAGAAATTGATTCATATCGGAGTGGCTCCCCGTTTTAGCAGCAATGCTTCGGAAATCAGCTATGGCGGTGGTGCACCGACTGATTTGCTGTCAAAGGGGGAAAATACCATCCTCTCTGCCCGGGTAGATCAGGTGATTAATCAGTGGAAGCTGGACCTGGAAGTGATTCTGCTTTACAACAAGTGGTATGCGCAGGGGCAGTATTTCCAATCTCACCTCAATCGTTCCGTTGTTCGCAATTACAATGCCAAAGGCGGTTACGTTCAGGCGGGCTATATGATTCTGGGAGAGAAGCACAATTACAATCCCGCTACTGGTATGATTGCGAATCCTGCGCCCGGCAGTCTGGAGGCGTTGGTGCGCTACGACAATGTCGATTTGAACAGTGCCGGAATTTTGGGTGGCAAACTGATGAATGTTTCTTTGGGGATGAATTATTTCATCAACAAATACGTGGCGGCAAAGGTGAACTATTCCCGTGTGATGCCGGACAAGACCGCTCCGGGTGGAGACAAGGATTTCGACGTCTTCCAGGCTCGCATACAGCTTAGTTTTTGACGGCGGTGTGTTTTGTCTGAACGAAGAAATATAAAAAAAGTCCGGTTTTACGCCGGACTTTTTTC
>CAYNXE010000151.1:0-6006 GCA_964400995.1 uncultured Odoribacter sp. | reverse complement strand
GATGAAATTAGTTGTTTTAACGGGAGCAGGCATGAGTGCCGAAAGCGGAATCAAAACCTTCCGCGACAGTGACGGATTATGGGAGAATTACCGGATTGAGGACGTATGCACCCCCGAAGCCCTGGCACGGAATCCCGAACTGGTGATCAATTTCTACAACGAAAGACGGAAACAGCTCTATGAAGCCCGCCCCAACAAAGGACATGAAGGACTGGCGGAACTGGAAAAATATTTTGACGTGCAAATCATCACGCAAAATATTGACGACCTCCACGAACGTGCCGGCAGTACGCACGTGCTTCACCTGCACGGGGAGTTGAAAAAAGTACGCAGTAGCAGTAATCCCGATTTCATCATCGACCTGGAGGGCTGGGAACTAAAACCCGGAACCCGTTGCGAGGACGGCTCCATGCTCCGCCCTCACGTCGTTTTCTTCGGCGAAGCCGTGCCGAACATCGAACCGGCAACGGCGTTGGTGCGCCAAGCCGACCTGCTTGTCATCGTCGGCACCTCGCTGGAAGTGTATCCCGCTGCCAGTCTGCTGCACTTCGCTCCGGACAACATTCCCGTATTCGTCATCGACCCCCACATTCCGGCAAGCGCCCGGAATCAAGGCTTCCACCTGATAGAGAAAGGCGCCTCCGAAGGCATTGCCGAACTGAAAAAATTATTGAACATAGGATAATTGAATCACCACATCAAAGACAAACGAAATGGCGCGTGGCAAGAAACCATTGTTGGAAAATATCAAGATTGAGAAAATAGCGGCAGAAGGCAAATCCATTGCTTATGTAGAAGACAAGGTACTGTTTGTTCCGAATACCGTACCGGGAGACCTCGTGGACGTGCAGGTAACCCGCAAAAGGAAAAGTTTCATGGAAGGCATGGTTGTCAAGACCCACCGGGAATCGGACCTGCGCATACCGGTGCCGTGCGCCCATTTCGGTACCTGCGGAGGATGCAAATGGCTGAACCTGCCCTATGAAAAGCAACTGGAATTCAAGCAGCAGGAAATCACGGACAACCTGCAACGAATCGGGAAAGTGCAATTAAAAGACGTGCGCCCGATTCTCGGCTCCACTGAACAGCTTTATTACCGGAACAAGCTGGAATTTACCTTTTCCGCCAAACGCTACTTGACCCGGGAAGAAATCAGCCAGGACGCGGACATCGAACGCACCCCCGCTCTGGGCTTTCACGTGCCGGGGTTATTCGACAAGGTGGTGGACATCGACCATTGCTGTCTGCAAGGCGATCCCTCCAACGCCATCCGGAATTTCATCAAAGACCACGCCCTCCGGCACGGACTGAGTTTCTATGACATCCGCGCCCAGCAAGGATTTCTGCGCACCCTCATCATTCGCACCGCTTCCACCGGCGAGACCATGGTCATCATCGCCTTCGGACACGAAAACCGGGATGCCCGTGAAACGTTGTTGAGCGAAGTGAAAAAACAATTTCCGGAAATCACCTCGCTGATGTACGTCATCAACGAGAAATTAAACGACAATCTGACGGATCAGGAAATCCTCTGTTATTCCGGAAACGACCATATTTTTGAAGAAATGGAAGGACTGAGATTTAAAATCGGTCCGAAATCCTTTTACCAGACCAACTCCCGGCAAGCCTATCATTTGTATTGCGCCGCCCGGGAACTTGCCGGTCTCACCGGCAAGGAAACCGTCTACGACCTTTACACCGGAACCGGCACCATTGCCAATTTCATTGCCCGGCAAGCCAAACAAGTCATCGGCATTGAATATGTGCCGGAAGCCATTGAGGACGCCAAAATAAACTCGGCCATCAACGGCATAGACAACACGCTGTTTTACGCCGGAGACATGAAAGACGTCCTGAACGAAGCATTCATCGCCCGACACGGACACCCCGATGTCATCATCACGGACCCGCCCCGTGCCGGTATGCACCCCGATGTCGTCCAGACCATCCTAAGTGCAGCTCCCGACCGCATCGTGTATGTCAGTTGCAACTCCGCAACACAGGCACGGGATTTGCAATTGCTGGACACCCATTATCAAGTCGAAGCCGTCCAACCCGTGGACATGTTTCCCCACACCCACCACGTGGAAAACATCGTGCTTCTGAAAGCCAGAAACAAAGGCTAAGATTTCGCCCTACCACCCCGGATTCTGAGCATCCCGGAGATTGGGGTTGCGTTCGGTTTCCACGAGGGGAATCGGCCAAAGATCGTGACGCGACTGGTATTCCCGGGTGAACATAAGGTCACCGTAAATATCGGTGGCGTTTTGAACCGTAGAGCCGTAAATGCCCCAGCGACGGAGATCCCAGTAACGATGCCCTTCCGCCGGCAATTCGTATGCCCGCTCGTTGCGGATGCGTTGCCGCATTTCCTCCTGATTGGCGACAGCCAGCCAAGGGGTTCCATTGTTCAATAGCGGCATACCGACGCGTTCGCGCACTTTGTTCACTTCCGTCACGGCATCGCCGAGGCGGTTGTTTTCATTGTAGGCTTCCGCCAGCATCAGCAACACATCGCCCAGGCGAATCAGCGGAAATTCATACGGTACACGGGTGTATTCCCCCCAATAACCGTCCAGATTACCCGTGGGGATAAACTTGCGCCAGAAATAGGAACTCCAGCCCTCGGAGTTGCGGATAAACGCCTGCGCCTCCATCGGCGAACCGCCCATTTGCGGGTTATGAAGGACAAACTGCTTGTCCATCGGTTGCGACCCGGCATCGGTGCCCAGGTAGTGAGAATAAGGAGTTATGACATTCAGGCACAAACGCGGATCACGATTGCGGAAAACATCCGCCACCTTGGCAGTGTCGCAATTCAGCACGTCAATCACCTTGGTACCGCCCTGGTCAATGGCAACGCTCAGCAGATTGCGGCGAAACTCCGGCGTACCCTCCTGAAAGCCGGGGAACACATCGTCCCAGCGAAAAGGAGTGCCGTCGAGATTCTCATACATATCCACCAGACGCGTCGAAGGGACAATGCGATTCCCGGCAATGAGACGCATAGTCGATTTGTTGCCCAGATACGTGCACAATTCCAGTCCGTGCCCGGCAACATTGCCGTCCAGCGACTGAATGGAGAAAATCATTTCCTTGCTCCGCATTCCGTTGTAGAGGCGGAACAGTTCGTTGTAATCCGGGTGTAATTCGTAACCGTAGTCATTTGTTTTGTTGTAGACGATTTCTTCAAAATCCCGTATGGCATTGTCCCATTCCCGGTTGTAAAGATACACCTTGCCACGAAGAGCGTAGGCAGCGCCTTTTGTTGCCCGTCCGTAATCGGAGGAACTCCACGCCACGGGCAGCCATTCTATGGCATCCGTCAGGTCGGCAAGGATATGCGCCCGGATGGTTTCCGCCGTTTCCCGCGGGTTGGAAAGGGTGGCAAACTCTTCCTCGATCACGCAGCTTTCATCATAATAGGGCACTCCGCCCCAGCAGTTGAGCATCCGGAAATAAGCAAGGGCACGCAAGAACCGGGCTTCACCGACAACAGGATTTTTGACCGCAGGGTCGATGTCCATTGCCGAAACGTTGCGGATGACCGTATTGGAGCGGTGCACCAGTTCGTAAAGGTATTGCCACGTGTTTTGCACCGAAGCGTCGGCGGAAGAGAAGGAAGTGCCTTGAGCTATGCCCGCATGCGGGGAAGCGCCGTCGGCAATATCGGAAATCATATCAAACGTAAAGTCAAGACCAAACGCCCAATTGGCCTTCATAGCGGCATACAGCCCAACAGCGGCTTGACGGGCATGTTGTTCGGTCTGCCAGAAAGTTTTGTTGTTCAGCTGGTCGGCAGGAGTGAAATCCAGGTTCTCGCACGCACCTGCCAGCAAAAGCGTACTCAAAACAGCGGAAAATATAAGAATTCTTTTCATAGGTACTTGCTTTTAAAAGGTAACATGGATGCCTACCGAATATTGCCGAAGCTGCGGATACCCCACACCGGCGGCAATTTCCGGGTCTAATCCTGGAAAATTCGTCAGGGTAAACAGGTTGTCGATACTGCCATACACCTTAAGGTTCTCCACAAAAAACTTTTGCGATATATACCGAGGCAAGGTATAGCCCAACTGGATATTTTTGCAACGCAAATAAGCGGCATTGAACACCAATGCGTCACTGGCAATGTTGTTTTTACCGTTGGAACTGTTGCGTAGACGGGGATATTTCGAACCGTAAGGATTCTCTTGAGTCCACGCATGGTCGGTAATATCCTTGTTGAGCGACTGCCCCACTACCGTCACAAAGCGGAATGCCTGGTTGTTGTAATACACCTGATGCTTGCCTACGCCCTGAAGCAATACGCTGAAATCGACGCCTTTCCACGAGAGACTGAGATTGCCACCATAAGTGAAGACGGGTGAATTGCCTCGTCCGATTTCGATGCGGTCGTCAGCATCCAATTTGCCGTCTTGGTTCGTGTCGGCGTAAAGGAAGTCGCCTAATTCCGGGCGCTGATAGGTGGCGAAATAATCGGGATTCTTGTTCACCAGCGATTGTACATAGTCAAGATCAGAGCGGTCGCGGACAATGCGGTCGACGTGCATCACATACAATTGATTGATCGGTTTGCCCTCCTGCAACTTATACACTCCGTTGATAGAAGGAGTACTGCCCTGGAATTTCGTGACCCTGTTCTTGACATATCCCATGTGAAAACCGAGAGAATAAGTGACATTACCCATATTGTCCGTCCAGCCCATATCAAAATCGATGCCCCGGTTGCGCACCTCACCGGCATTCCGGTTAGGAATAACGGCGGTACCGTGCTCCAGCGGCGCCGGCAGGGAAATCAGAATATCCGTCGTGAGGCGGTTAAAAAGGTCCAACGAACCGTTCAACCGGTTGTTGAGCAGCGCAAAATCCAGTCCCACATTCGCCATTCGGGTGGTTTCCCAGGTTAGAACGGGATTGGCAAGCGTGGTTTGTGCCAGACCGCTGACCACCGTATTGCCCAATACATAATTGGCGGAAGCGAAAAGCGACTGGTACATATAGGGAGTCGTGGTGGCGTTGTTGCCCAGCGTACCGTAAGAAACACGCAATTTCAGTACATCCAGTCGACCACGGGTGTTCTCCATAAACGTTTCTTCCGCAATGTTCCAACCTGCCGATACGGACGGGAACCACCCCCAGCGGTTACCGGATGCGAAACGCGAGGAACCGTCAGCACGCAGATTGGCCTCCAGAAAATATTTGTCATCCCACGCAAGATTAATCCGCCCGAAGTAGGAACGCATCGCCCACTCCGTATAATTGCCGTCAATATCGCCGTTTGTCGTGGCAGCGTCGAGGCTCGTGAGCGCATCATCCGACAGGTCATATTTCCGAAAATGTTCGTCTTCTCGCTTGTTATATTCCTGAGCGGCACCCAACAGAATGGAAAAATCCAGCTTGTCTACGTTCAACTGATACTGCGCCGTGACATCCGAGGTACGAAACGTATTGCGACGATTGTAACGATTGATATAGGTGCGCACCACCCCCTCGCGCAGGAGAACGGGACCTTCCAACGTAAAGCGATAAAGGTTCCGGTCGCACAAGTGATATTCCTCGTTGCGCGTCCAGTAATTGTAAGTAAAGGAAGCGTTCAGCGTCAGTCCTTTGACGGGTGATATACGGGCGAACACTTTGGGCACAATGCGGTGGGTACGGATAGGAAACTCCTCTTTGTAAAACCATTGTCGACGGTAAGGGTTGAAATTGCTGACGTTTTCCTCCTCCGGATTCTGTACGCCACCGTAAAGTCCCGTTTCCGGGTCGTACAGCGTCATTCCCGGCACGGTGTTGAAGGCTCCCGAACCGAAAATGACGTCGCCCCCGTTGGTCGCATTTGAAGCGTTGGGATTGTTCGTGTCAAAATAGCCGAACATATTCATACCTAACGTTATCCACGGCTTCACATCCACCTCCACGTTCGAACGCATCTGGTAACGCTTATAGACCGTGTGATAGACAATACCGGGGTTCTTCACGAACCCCAGCGCAAGATTATATCGA
>CAYNXE010000150.1:0-6013 GCA_964400995.1 uncultured Odoribacter sp. | reverse complement strand
GATGCTCTGACCAGTAGCGAACAATTTATCGAGAAAAACCAGAAGATGATTGTCAATGTCATCATCGGTCTGCTTGCTGTCATCTGCATTTATTTCGGTTATGATAAATTCATTGCCGAACCGCAGAAAACGGAAGCCGCCAACCAGATATTCGGAGCCCAGAATTATTTCGAGAAAGATTCTTTCAATCTGGCACTCTACGGCGACGGCAATGTCTTGGGATTCATTGAAATCGCAGACAAATACAGCTCCACGCCTTCAGGCAATCTGGCAAACTTGTATGCGGGTCTGTCCTATCTGCACCTCGGCGACAATGACAATGCCATCAAATACCTGAAAAAATTCTCTTCGGACGACTTGTTGCTGGCAAACATGGCAACTGCCAATATCGGGGACGCCTATATGCAACTCGGCAATTACAAAAAGGCAGCCGAATACTACCAAAAGGCCGGTTCTGCAAAAGCGAACGATTTTTCAACACCCTTTTTCCTGATGAAACAAGGCATGGCACTGGAAAAAGCCGACGATTACAAAGAGGCCCTGAAAGCCTATGAAAAAATCGAAAAGCAATACCCGACCTCCGTTGAAGCCCGCGATATTGAAAAATACATCGAAAGAGCCAAATTAAAAAGCGGAAACTGAAACTTTTCCCATCATTCAAAATCCTCCGTCGAAAATCAAATTGGAATTTTGGCGGAGGATTTTTGTATTTCAGGAACCTCCGTTGACAAATTTTTCCGCAAATTTTATTAATTTGCGTTTTTTCTTGCTAATTAAGCCGGTTCGCAAGTACAATCCAGATTTCATATACATGGTTTTATCTATCTTTTTCATACATTTGTGTGCAACTTGTACCTTATAGAAAACCCGTTCGTTATGAATAAAGTCATTTTGCTCATCTGTTGCCTGCTCTGCTTCCAATACCTGGCGGCCCAAAGCCTGCCTATCAACGGAAGCGTTGTCGTCAACGGCAACAGCCCCGAAGGCGCAAAAGTCATCATCAACAAGAACGGTAAAAAACTGGAAGAGATACTCATCAACAGAAGAGGACGTTTTGAGCTGAAACTGGCATTGGGAGCCGATTATAAAGTTACTTTTTCCAAAGAAGGCTACATCACCAAGATAGTGGACATAAACACGGATGTGCCCGAGGAAAGTATCGAAACGAATCCCGATTTCCCTCCCGTCAAGCTAATCATCAACCTTTTCCCATACATGGAAGGCGCCGATTTGTCCATCTTTGAACAACCGATAGCCATCCTGACCTATAATCCGGAATTGGATGATTTCACTTTTGACAGGGAATATGCCGAGAAAATCAAAGAACGGGTAGGACAGACCGAACAGAAACTGAGGCGGATGATCGCCACCCAGGGGGCTGCCGCTTCGGAAAGAGAACGGCAATTCGCCACACTGGTAGACAAGGGGCAACAATCATTTGAGAATGAGGAATGGGACAATGCCATCAGATACTGGGAAGATGCGCTGAAAATAAAACCCGAAAAAGAAGAGCTGAAACAACAAATTGCCATCGCCCAAAGAGAAATAGAACAAGAAGCCGCCCGGAAAGCCGCCGAATTGCAGAACGAGCATGCCTACATGCTTCTGCTGGCGAATGCCGACAGCCTGTTCCAAGCCAAGCAATACAAGAATGCCAAAGAAACATACAGGAAAGCGACACAGCTGAAGGAGGAAGAAACCTACCCCACTGAAAAAATCAAGGAAATCGATGCTATCCTGGCGGCTTTGACTAAACAGGAACTCGCCAGACAGCAACAAGAAGAAGAAAGGAATATAGCGTACCAGAAAGCCCTTGCCATGGCAAAACAGGCTCTTGCCGCCAAAGAGTATGCGCAGGCTGTCCATGCCGGCAGACAGGCATTGAACTTCAAAGCCCATGAAACCGAGCCAAAGGAAATCATTGCCCAAGCCAGACAAGCCCTCGCCGAGCAGAAAAAACAGGAAGAAATTGAAGCCGAGCAAAAACGACTGGAACAGGAGAGAATAAATGAACTGAGAAACAAATACAACAGCCTCATCGCCCAGGCGGATCTCGCTTTCCGCATGGAGACCTACGCACTGGCCAAAATATATTATACCAATGCCGACCGTCTCCAACTGAACGAGAAATACCCGAAAGAGCAAATCGACAAAATCGACAAAATCATCAATTCCTCACAATACCAGACGAAACTGGCAGCATACAACAAGAACAAATCCTTTGGCGAGCATTGCCTGCAACAGAAAAACTACGCCGGAGCAAAGGTCTATTTCCAGAAAGCATTGTCCATACTCCCGGTAGACAAAGAGGATATCGAACAGAAAATCGCAACAATCGACCGCCTGATTGAAGAAGCCAGATTGGCCGAATTAGAGAATGCCTACAAAGAAAACATAGAAAAAGCAGACAAAGCCTATCAGGATAAGGCATACGCCGTTGCCCGGTTCTATTATAGAAAAGCCCTTGAAATAAAAGACGACGACAAATATGCCGCAGAACGGCTAAATGAAGTTGAAACCCTGATCGGAGAACGTCAAAGCAAAGAAACAGAACTTTAAGCCGCAAATATGAAAATATATCCATTGTTTTTGTTGTTCCTGCTCTTAAACCTGCCGCTTCTCCTGCAAGGACAATACCGACGGGACAATCAGGGGGTCTTGCTCGGTGTCAATGCAGGTTATCTTTACCCGACGGGTGATATGGGGAAAATCCTGAAGAATGGAATCGGAGGAAATATTTCTGCCAAATACCTCATCAACGAAGTGTTGGGTATCGGATTTGAAAGCGGATACCATCGGTTCAAATCCAAAATGAACCTGGACAACGCCTATACGGAGCAGGAATATAAATGTCACCTGATTCCGGTCTTGCTGGAAGCCAGCTTTTACATCCCTACCTGGGATCGGACCACTCTTCCCTACCTGGGACTGCAATTCGGCGGTTATCTTACGCAAATCAAAATAAGCCAGGAAAATATATACACCTCAGACTTTTCCAAAAATCTGTTTTTGTTTGCTCCGGGAGCAGGGCTGCATGGAGGCGTATTGTTTCAGTTAGGCTCCGACCGTTGCTGGATGGACCTTCGGATTCGTGCCGACTATGTCCCCAAAATCGAAGACAAATACGAAGTGAACGAATACGCCCAAGGCAACATCGGATTCCATAAAATGCTGAACATCGGAGCCAACATCGGCATCCTCTACAAATTTTAATGCCTTGAAAAAATAATCCCGCCCGACTGATGCCGGACGGGACTACTTCATTTGCCACCTAAAACTACTTCACTTCCCAAGTGTCATTTGTCATTAACAACTCCTCGAAATTGTGATATTTCTTCTTGGCAGAAACTTCCTCTATCTGTTCACGGACAGCCTCCTCATACGTCGGAGCCTCCACATCGCGGATAACCCCAAGCGCAATCGGGAAGTCAGGACCTTCCATCAAGGCGAGTTTCAACTGGAGGGTATTATCCATGCAATGTGCGTCATGCACAAGAATATCCTTTTCCGTAACACCGTTTTCGCCCAGTTTCACGACCTTCAACCCGAATCCTTCCTGCATCAGTCCGTACTCATTGTTCTCACCGAAAAGCATCGGCTGGCCGTGACGCAAATAAATGGCATTCTTGGCACGGTCCTCTTTCTTGGCAATCGCATCATGCGTACCGTTGTTGAAGATGACGCAGTTCTGGAGAATCTCGCAAACGGAAGCTCCCTTGTGCAATGCTGCCGCTTTCAGGATTTCAACAGTCCCGGCATCATCGGTGGCAATCGAACGGGCAAAGAAACGTCCGCGGGCACCGAAACAAAGCTCTGCCGGACGGAACGGGTCTTCCACGGTTCCGTAAGGAGATGATTTGCTGACAAAACCGCGCGGTGACGTCGGAGAATATTGTCCTTTCGTCAAACCGTAAATCCGGTTGTTCAACAAAATCATATTCAGATTGATGTTACGACGCACGGCATGGATGAAATGATTTCCACCGATAGCCAATCCGTCACCATCGCCTGAAATCTGCCATATCGTCAAATCGGGATTTGCCACCTTGGCTCCCGTAGAAATGGCTGCGGCACGACCGTGAATCGTCTGCATGGCATACGTGTTCATGTAATAAGGCAGACGGCTGGAGCAACCGATACCTGAAATAACGGCGGTTTCCCAAGGAGCCACACCGATTTCTGCCATTGCTTTGTGCAGCGACGCCAAAAAGAAATGGTCACCGCAACCCGGACACCAACGGGGCTGTCCTTTTTTAAAATCTTTTGCTGTATATTCGCACATAACTGTTTTCTCTTTTTTAATCCTCGATTATCTTGTTGAAAGCCTCTACCAGTTCGGCAACGATGAACGGCTGTCCCTTCACTTCGTTGAATTGATACGGCACGAAATTGTCCACCTTCATGCGAAGATAGCCGGCAAACTGTCCGAAATTCTGTTCCGCTACCACCACTTTCTTGTACTTCTTCAATACCGCAGCCGTATTCTTGGGCAGCGGATTCAGATAGGTGAAGTGAGCCAGCGCCACTTTCTTGCCTGCCTTATTCATTTCTTCCATGGCGGAATAAAGGTGTCCGTAAGTACCTCCGAAACCGACAATCAACAGGTCCGCATCGTCCACACATCCCTGCACTTCCACGTCAGGTACGGGAATCTTCGCTACCTTTTCTGCACGCAGACGGCACATCAGGTTATGGTTGTCTGGGTCAGTGGAGATCGCTCCCGTATTGCTGTCTTTCTCCAGACCGCCCAGGATATGCGTATATCCCTCCCGACCGGGTATCGCCCAATAACGGACTCCCGTTTCAGCATTCCGCTTGTACGGAGAATAATTGTCTTTCATCTCCGGAGTCGCATAAGGAGGATGGATGGCAGGACATTCCGACAACTTAGGCAGTTTCCATGAACCGGAACCGTTCGCCACGAACGCATCGGTCAGCAATACGACCGGAGTCATGTGCTCCAGAGCAATCTTGCTTGCCATATAAGCGGCATCGAAGCAATCGGTCGGAGAAGCCGCGGCAATCACCGGCATCGGACTTTCCCCGTTACGGCCGAACAAAGCCTGCAACAAGTCCGTCTGTTCCGATTTCGTCGGCAGACCGGTGGAAGGACCTCCACGCTGTACGTCAAGAACGACCAAAGGCAACTCCGCAATGACAGCGAGATTCATGGCCTCCGATTTCAAACAGATACCGGGACCGGAAGTCGAGGTAACAGCAAGCGCACCGGCGAAAGCCGCCCCGACGGAAGTCGCACAACCGGAAATCTCGTCTTCACACTGCACGGTTGTAACCCCCAACGATTTATGCTTTGAAAGTTCATGCAGCACATCGGTTGCAGGAGTAATCGGATAAGAACCCAGGAACAGCTTCAAGCCCGCCTTTTCAGCTGCAGCAATAAAACCATAGGCGGTCGCCTTGTTACCGGTAATATCCATATATCTTCCCGGAACTGCCACCTTGCTTTCCACCTTGTAGGTATGAGCCACCGAAGCATGGGTATTGTGTCCGTAATCGTATCCGGCACGGATGACCTTGATGTTCGCCTCGGCGATTTCAGGCTTCTTGGCGAATTTATCACGGATAAAATCTTCAGCAATCTTCAAGTCACGATTGAACAGCCAGCATACCAGTCCCACGGCAAACATATTGCGGCATTTCAGCATGGACTTGTTGTCCATTCCGCTATCCGCAAGGCAATCTTTTACCATCTGTGAAATGGGAGCGGCAACTACATCCTGCTTGATACCCATTTCCTCTATCGGGTTCTCGGTCTTGAATTCCGCTTTGTCCAAATCCGCCTTCTGGAAAGCATCCGTATCAATGATGATGCAAGCCGTGGATTTGGCAAATTTATATTGGGTTTTCAATGCCGCCGCATTCATGGCAACCAATACATCGCATTTGTCGCCCGGTGTGTAAACTTTATCCGCCCCGATATGAACCTGGAAACCGGAAACACCGGTCAGTGAACCTTGCGGAGCGCGGATGTCTGCCGGATAGTCGGGGAATG
>CAYNXE010000149.1:0-6069 GCA_964400995.1 uncultured Odoribacter sp. | reverse complement strand
CACAAAATAACTCACCGGCACCTGAATAATCCCCGTCATATTAATCAAGGTCGCTATCAAGAAACCGGTCACACCGCCGGTAAACAGACTGGGCGCAAATACTCCGCCCACACCGCCACTACCGTTGGTCAATGCCGTTGCGAACACTTTCAGAAACACCAGACCAATCACGTACAGAACCAGTACCAAAGCATAATTCCGGAAATCAAAAAAGTAGGTGTTGTTCAGCAAAGCATCAGCATTGTCAGTCAACAAAGCCCCCAGTGAAGAATATCCTTCACCGTATAACGGCGGAAAAATGTAAATCAACAAACCCAACAAAACGCCGCCGACCAATATCCTCCTAAATTTGTTCTTAATGCCGGTAAGCCACTTTTCGATTTTTATGTTCAAACGAATGAAATAGACAGAAACCAATCCGCAGAAAATTCCCAGAATAATGTAATAAGGCACATTCGCCAAAGCAAAATGTTCACGCACGGCAAACTCAAGCACCACGCCCTCGCCCATTAAAAAATAGACAATCACATAGGACGAAATGGCTGAAATCATCAAAGGCACCAGCGAAGCCATAGTCAAGTCCAGCATCAACACCTCAAGGGTAAAAACAATACCGGCTATCGGAGCTTTGAAGATGCCGGCTATGGCTCCTGCCGCCCCGCACCCAATCATCAAGGTCATCACCTTGTAATTCATCCGGAAGAAACGCGCCAGATTGGAACCGATGGAGGCTCCCGTCAACACAATGGTTGCCTCCGTTCCCACCGAACCACCAAAACCAATCGTGATGGTACTGGCAACCATCGAAGAGTAGTTGTTATGAGATTTGATGATGCTATTCTGCCGAGAAATCGCATACAACACCTTGGTAACCCCGTGGCTGATGTCCTCCCTGACAAAATAACGGACAAACAGGGTGGTCAGCCAAATGCCGATAAAGGGCAAGATAAAAAACAACACGCTACCGCTGTCAATTTGCAACCGTTCGGTTATCAACTGGTGGGTATAATGAACGGAATTTTTCAAAAAAACACCCGCCAGGCCGGTAATGACCCCGACCAGCAAGCTCAGGACGATAATAAAATTCCTTTCCTTGATATGGCGAACGCGCCAACTTAAAAAACGCACATACCAACTATTCCACCACGACATCATATTCTGTTTTACCAATGTACCCTCCCCGGCACGTTATCATCATTTCTTTTTTATGCTTTTAAGAGCTCCGGAATAAGGATAAAACTCCAGCATCAATCCTTCATTACTGATTACGTCCACCGGAAATCTCTTCACCTCTCCCAGTTGCGGAACGATAGTCTGAAAACTGATGATTTTCTCCTTTCCTTTCAACAATTGCAACTCACCGACCGCCGGAACACGATAGAAAATGGCAGATGCGTAGTCTCCTTCCCCAAGCGACTTGGAAACAGGCACGACGACATCGGCAACTTTCAAAGAATAAGCGATGGCAGAAACATTCTTGGCATCCGATATTCCCTCTTTTTCCGAAAAACGAAACGCAACCACCGGTTCATCCGCACGAGCAGGAATGCAAGTCACCACTTTTTTGATTTTCCGCTTCTCCGTCTTTCCCATAAACAGGCTCATATAATTGGCCTCCATTCGGTCAAACTCTTTCAGTATAATCTCCAGCGACTTGCCGTCAGGCACATTGTTTTCGGCAGCCAGCAATTTTACCCTTTCAGAACGGATTCGAAAAATTTCGCTCACCGCTTCCTTTACATTGTCCGTTTCGGTTTTGGGCACATAACGCACAATCGGATCCCAAATCTTTTTCATTTCTCCGTCAATCTCCTGAAAAGTATAATTGGTATCCAACACTTCTTTCAGATGATTATACGTGTTCAACTTCATAATATTTATCTCCTCCCTCTTCTCCGGATGATTTTCCGAATACCTCATTTCCTTCTGCTTGGCGCAAACCTCCTCCACGCCACCGAAAACACCTGCCAAAAAACCCTCCGCACTCAAAGACAAGGTCACCGGCACATATTCACCGGTAGCGGAAATGGAATATACGGCTTTTTCATCCGGCAGATAGCGGGGATTTATCTGTATGTCCTTTATAGCCCAACGCTCTACTGAATGGGTAGCTTCCGGTTTCAGGCGCAACTCTTTTTCCGCGTAATTGCTGTAAGGTCCCGGAATAAAACGGGTGCATTCCAAAGTTACCTCTATATCATAGGCGACTTTCGGCAAACAATAATTGACATTCACCAAAGTGCTAAGATCTTTCTTTTTCTGTGCTCCTGCCGTCAAGACAAGCGCCAACATAAACAAGACAACCAATCCGTTTTTCATATATCTTTGTATCTAATACTCGTTTATATTCCTCGAACTTTCCAGTATCTTCCAGGCTTTTCCCATTTGTTCTGCCAACTGTCCGGCTGAAATCCCCCGGTATCCGTACTCCCTTGCCAACAAATCTCCGGTCAAACCGTGAGCGAATACCCCTATCCTCGCAACATCCCGCATTTCAATGCCCTTGGCAGCCAAAGCCAGCAATACCCCCGTCAACACGTCCCCGGCACCGCCCTTTGCCATTCCGGGATTGCCGCTCATATTGAAATGAAGTTGCCCGTCCGGAGTAGCCACCACCGAATAAGCTCCCTTCAATACGACATACACTTTATACCGATGTGCAAAAATGCTTAATTTATTTAATCTGTCAAAATCATTTGCACTTTTTCCTACCAACCGCTCGAATTCTTTTATATGAGGGGTCAGCAAACATTCCGGATGCAAGCCATCCAACAGTTCCGGATTCTCCGCCAAGATGTTAAGGGCATCCGCATCGATAATCATCCTTTGCCTGCGTCGCAACAACAATTCCTTCAATGCCGCGACTGTTTCGGGGGCACGTCCCAAAGCCGGACCGACCGCAATGGCATCATATTCCCGAGTGCCCTGCTCTCCCGAAAAACAACAGGGCGAATCATCCACATCCAGCACCGCCTCGGGAACAGCCACCTGCATAATATCTCCTCCTCTTTGCGGCAAATGGCAATGCAACAAGCCGATGCCGGAGCAAACCGCCGCCCGGACAGCCAATACGGCACCTCCCATCATCCCGTAACTTCCGGCAATCAGCAACCCGCGCCCGTTGACTCCTTTGTGGTCAAACTTTCCGGGCGAAGGCAGCAACGTGGAAACCACCTTCGCCGTAGTGTAATACCAATCGGTCGAAACCGCCTCTGTCGCCGCCGGATGCAACCCGATGTCCAACACGCCCCATTCCCCCACATAGCAGGCATTTTCCGGCAAGAAGAAAGCCAATTTCGGAAATTGAAAAGTAAACGTATAATCGGCTTGCACAATCGCCGAACGGTCATTGCCAGCATTGTTCTCTCCCAGCAATCCCGAAGGAATATCCACCGCCACGACGGTATTTTTCAACGTATTGAGCCTGCGGATGACCTCCGCGACCCAACCGCTGATTCTCCGGTTCAACCCGGAACCGAAAATGGCATCAATCACCACCGCATCCTCCTTTATGTTCAAATCTTCCGGCAAACAAACCGCCGAAATTTCTCCTCCGACCTCTTTCCATCTATACATATTTGCTTCACAATCAGGCGATATGCGATTTCCCGTCTTCAACTGCCAAACCGCAACCTCCACCCCCTGCGCTTTCAGCATTCTGGCAATGGCAAACCCGTCCCCGCCGTTATTGCCACATCCTGCCAATACCGCAACAGAAGAAACAGAAGGAAATTTTTCCAAAAAACATTCGCACCAAACACGACTGGCACGCTCCATTAACTCCAAAGAGGTTATCGGTTCGTGCTCCATCGTGAATCGGTCTATTTCAGGCATTCGAACGGTCAAAAAAAACTTATTTAACTTTTCCATAACAACAACACCTCATTAAAAAACGAAAAATACAGAAAATTTCTTACATTTGCCACCGTGCATAATTAATATTAACCAAAAAATAAATCTATGTTTCAAAACCAACCCAAAGGATTGTATGCCCTGGCACTTGCCAACACTGGAGAACGCTTCGGGTATTACACGATGCTTGCTATCTTTACCCTCTTTTTGCAAGCAAAATTTGGCTTTAGTTCAGCAGCAACGTCCAACATCTTTGCTGGTTTCTTGGCCCTTGTATATTTCTTGCCCATCTTAGGAGGTATCCTTGCCGACAAGTTCGGGTACGGAAAAATGGTAACTGCCGGTATCATTGTTATGTTTGCCGGTTATACCTGCCTTGCCATTCCTACCGGCGGTGATGCTTTTGGCATTGCAGCTATGTTCGGGGCGCTTTTCCTGATTGCACTGGGAACAGGTTTGTTCAAAGGCAATCTTCAGGTAATGGTCGGCAACCTTTACGATGACCCCAAATATGCCGACAAACGGGATACCGCATTCAGTTTGTTCTATATGGCCATCAACATCGGTGCGCTTTTCGCCCCGACTGCCGCTTCCAAAATCACGGAACACTTTATGGGCCAAGCAGGACTCAAGTACCAAGGAGATATTCCTGCTCTTTGCCACGAGTTCATCGACAAAGGACAACAAATGGCCGCTGAATCCCTTGACACGCTGACCGCCTTCGCCAATGCACAAGGTTCGGCATTCAACGGCAACTTGGTTGATTTTGCCAACAAATACATCAACGAACTGTCCCTTTCTTACCACTACGGTTTTGCCGTGGCTTGTCTCTCTCTGATTGTATCTATGCTGATTTATCAGGTATTCAAGAGAACCTTCAAACACGCGGATGTGAACACCAAACAGGCTGCAGCAGACGGAAAACAGGAAAACATCGTCGAATTGACTCCGGAACAGACCAAATCACGCATCACGGCTCTCGTGCTGGTATTTGCAGTGGTTATCTTCTTCTGGATGGCATTCCACCAGAACGGTTTGACCCTGACTTTCTTTGCCCGCGACTATACCGCCAGAACGGCAGACGGAGCTTTGGGAATGAGCTTTAACGTATTCAACCTGGTATTCATCATTACCTTGGTATATAGCTTATTCTCCTTATTCCAATCCAAAGAAATCAAATCACGAATCATATCGGCCGCAGTAGCTGTCGTTTCTGTGGGAATACTGGTTTACAAATATATGGCCATCCAAACGGGTGCCGCTATCGAAGTGCTTCCGCAAATGTTCCAACAGTTCAACCCGTTCTTCGTGGTTGCCCTTACCCCGGTATCCCTTGCCGTATTCGGAGCCTTGGCCAAACGAGGCAAAGAACCTTCCGCACCCCGGAAAATCGGCATCGGTATGTTGATTGCCGCATTGGGTTTTGCAGTTATGGCGTTCTTCTCTATGGGACTTCCTACTCCCAATCCGGACGGTGCTACGGTTGTCGCCAGCAATTTGTTGGTATCTCCTTCCGTATTGATTAACACCTATCTCGTATTGACATTCGCCGAGCTGTTCCTCTCGCCGATGGGTATCTCTTTCGTATCGAAAGTGGCACCTCCCAAATACAAAGGCTTGATGATGGGTCTGTGGTTCGGAGCCACCGCAGTTGGAAACTATCTGGTTTCCATCATCGGTATGCTTTGGGGACATATGGAATTGTGGGCATTGTGGTCTATCCTCATCGTATTGTGCTTGATTTCCGCACTGTTCATCTTTATGATGATGAAACGTCTGGAAAATGCCACCAAATAAGTCGAACGAAACGACATTAATAACAGAAGCTGCTCTTCGGGGCAGCTTTTGTTGTAAATCCCTCTCCCCATACCTGTTCTTCGGCAAAAGAAACACAACCTCCACAACCAATAAGTCCGGACGCCAAACAAACAGGCAGGAAAATTCATAAAAATATTGGATTTTTTTTGCTGAAAACAAAAAAATATATACTTTTGTGCCGTTCAAACAAAGGGACATTGTTCAATGGTGTAATGGCAGCACAACAGATTCTGGTCCTGTTAGTCCTGGTTCGAATCCAGGTTGAACAACAAATCCGATTATCCCAATCGGATTTTTTAAATGCTGGTTCAGTAGCTCAGCTGGATAGAGCAACGGCCTTCTAAGCCGTAGGTCTGGGGTTCGAATCCCCACTGAATCACTCACTTGAACAGTAAAAAC
>CAYNXE010000148.1:3322-6102 GCA_964400995.1 uncultured Odoribacter sp. | reverse complement strand
CATAGCGGATTGTATTAATTATCTCAAAGATACGAATCTTTTTTCTAATATCAAACATCCTATACCAAAAAAAGCGAACCCTGAAAGTCGTAAAACATTCAGGGTTCACTTCACCGTAAAAAATCCGGCACCTCCTCAAAAGACAAACGTCTCCAGCTTCATTTCCGCCAAAGAACGCATGATGCCGACTTCGGTCACAAAAACTTCAGAAGCACTGTGGGCATCCAGCGCACGCTGGTCGCGCCACGTCTCACAAATCATCAATGCGTCCGGACGTGTCGCACTCTGAAAAACATCGTATGCCACGCATCCGTCCTGTTCAAGCGAAGCCTCGGTCAGGCGTCGCGCTGCCGCAAGCACTTCCGGAAGATGCTCCGCAGCGACTTTGATAAAACAATTTAATCTCAACATATTCAATAAATATTATTCATTTTATCCTATTCATCTCCGACACAATCCCCTCCGCACAATATCGGATACCTTGGCAATCACCGCAGAGGTCTCCTCCAGAGAATAAGCGGAACGGGTGATAAAAACGGCTATTGCATAATGCTTGCCGTCCGGCAAATGAACGTACCCCACATCATTGACAGCCATCAGGCGACCCGTCTCGGGATCGGTATCTCCCGTACCGGTCTTGTGACCAATCACCGCACGCAAGGAAACAAACGCTCCCGGTAACCGGTCCTTTCCCGTATCGCACGTCTCCATAATACGCTTGATAAACAAGGAGCAGGTATCATCGAAATGCCGGTCGAACGCATCCACCAGCAAAGCCATAGCGGCAGGAGTGGAAACATTGTCGTAACAACGAGACAGCTCCCGGTGCATATCGTCCTCGTTCCACCTCACGCAAATATCCCCGAAACCCAGCGAATCAAGATAAGCGTCCAACACCGAAATACCGCCGATAAAATCAAGCAAAATATCACAGGCGTTGTTATCGCTGAGCCTGAGGGAATAATCCAACAACTCGCCCAAAGTTATCCGAAAAACCTCCTGCCCACCATAACGGCGAAGCATCGGACTGTAAGTATCCGGATGAAGTTGAACGCCGGAAACCCACACGGAATCGTCAAACGAGCCGCCTTTTTCCCGCACGACATCTGCCACGGCTAACGCCAAAGGAAACTTCATCACGCTCAGCATCGGAAAAGGCTGCGACAGGTTGACCCCGAACATTTCTCCGTCCCCGGCAACCACCGCCACCCCCACATCGGCATCGACACCGTTCAAATAACGGCGCACCTCCTCCTCAGTTTCCGCATAGCGTGCCTTCCTCCCGCACGAACACAGGAGAACCGTGCAAATCCCGATAAAAACCAATATTCTCAATACCCGAAATTATTTCTTCACATAGGCATCCGCCTTCTCCTTCACCCGCTGCGCACGCTTTGCGCTATCCGGATGACTGGCGAACATTTTCTGGAACATAGAAGATTTCTGTTCTCCCGACAAGCTGTTCAGCTTTCCCAAGGCATTGGCCATGCCGTAAGGGTCGAATCCGTGCTTCACGCAAAACTCAAAACCATAGTCATCCGCTTCCAGTTCCTGTTTCTGGGAAAACTGAGCGGTCGCCAAAGACTGCGCCAGCTCGCCCAACTGCGAATCCGACAATTTTTCCAGTACGCCGCCGGCAGACCCGGCAACATTCTTCGCAGCGGAAGCCAAATAGGCATTTTTCATAGCATCCTTGCTGTCCGTATGCACCACGTGACCGATTTCATGCCCGATAACCGCCATTAACTCGTCATCGGTCATCATATCCATTAAAGCCGAAAAGACACGGATACTGCCGTCACCACAGGCAAAAGCATTGATATCCGACACTTCGTACACCTTATAATTCAAGGTCAGCCCCTCCACGTTGCCCACCTTCTTCATCAACGAATCCAAACGTCTCGAATACGCTGACTCCGGAGCAGAAACCGGATTGTTCTCGTCCATCCATTTCACCGACTCGCGGCACAATTTCGCCACATCCTCATCCGACAGCGTAACAGCCGAAGCGACATCCGAAACCGCACTCAACACCTTTTTCGTATTGATTGTCCGGTTTCCGATTTTTATTTGCGACTGGACCGTTGCCACGCTCCCGGCAAACACCAGCACCAATAACATCCATTTTTTCATCATACCTTGTATTAATTAATTTCTATCCATATTTACAATATCCTATGCTACATCATCCCCCCATATTCACCCACTCATAAAACAAATCTTTCATTTCATCGGCTTGCGGATGCCTCTTGGAAAGCAACAAAGACGAATAAATGACACATCCTCCCAAATCAATCGAAACATCCACTTTTTCAATCTCCGGCTCAACAATCGCCTCATACCATTTCCGGAACAATTTGAAGCGCGATTTTTCCCTATTGTCACTCGAATCACACACAACCAGCAAAGCATTGCGGACAGATTGAAAAAAGTCGTTGAGTATTTTCAAAATAGTAATGCGGACACGCTCGTCCTTTACCGTTTTCCCTGCCGCATCAAAAGAAAAAGTATAAACGGAATCAGAACCAAACGAATGGCTGATGTCTATAAAATAAGCGGTGTACACAACACCGCTTTGTGTTATAAACATATACGTCAGGTTATCGGTCTGAACGATATTGTATGGGAGTTGCAAATTTGATGTCACGTTTTTTCGCCAATTTCCTTAAGTCGCCATTTGCCTGTATGCACTCTCGAATAGCACGTTTATCTTCCATTATTTTTTGGAAAATACTCAACCGTTTCTTTTCCTGCGTATTCATCCTGCAAATGCTTTATTT
>CAYNXE010000148.1:0-3222 GCA_964400995.1 uncultured Odoribacter sp. | reverse complement strand
ACTCCCACCAGCAAAGGATAATCCAGGTCCAAATAACTATCCAGCCCGTTCATCAACTGATAATTATGCTCCAGGGTCTTCCCGAAACCGAAACCGGGGTCCAGCAGGATTTGGTCGAACCCCATAGCATTCAACCGGGCTATCCGCTCCGTAAAGAAATCCCGCACCTCTCTCACCACATCCTCGTACACCGGATTCCGCTGCATCGTCTGCGGCGTCCCCTGGATGTGCATCATCACATAAGGAACACCCGCCTTGGCGACGTACTCAAACATCCCCTCGTCCATTGTCCCTCCCGAAATATCGTTAATCATCACCGGACCGAGACAGGTGATAATCTCCTCCGCCACCTTCGCCCGGAAGGTATCGATGGACACACAGCACTCCGGATAGTACTTCCGGACCAGTTCCACCGCCCACGACAACCTGCCCAACTCCTCCTTTTCATCCACGACGGCCGCACCGGGACGAGTGGAATAAGCACCCACGTCTATGACAGACGCCCCCTCCTCCACAATCTGGTGGATACGCTCTATCACCCGCACTTCGCTGAGATACTTTCCGCCGTCATAAAAAGAATCCGGAGTGACGTTCAAAATCCCCATTACTATCGGACGGGAAAAATCCATTTCCCGTTCCCCCAATCTGATACTTTTCATCCAACTTCCAACTTTATGTTTTTTATAAACCTTATAAACTTTATGAACTTTACAAACTTTTCCCTAAATTTACGGGCTCAAAGCTACGAAAAGAGTATAATTTATTGGAAATGAGTACAGATTAATTGCTCTTGATAGTAATAGGTTACGATTTAGTTAGTTATCTACTGCATTATTCTTCTGTGCGTTGCATAACCCTCAATGAACTCTTCGTATGCAAAAATAATAATAAAACGAGACATCTTAAAACATATCACCTTTAAAAAGTTCACCTTATTTGTAATCCAATCGCTCACAAATTTCATTTATCTGAAAACTTCTCATCTTAATTTTGGGATAGTAAAATAAAAGCGCAGAACGGGCATCTGAACTCACCGAAAGGAAAGTCATACCGACATTCGAGAAAGTGTAATCCTCGGGCAGGGATTGGGCATATCCAACTCCTGATAATGCAAGCAGTCCGATTAGCAACAGACACCTCATTTATAGTTTTATGATTTTATATTCATTTACCGATAAAAAGCCCAATGTATATCTGGAACACAGTCTGATTTTAATAAAAGTACAGACTTCCCCAACTTTCTTCCGCGAACTATTTCGGTTTCATAAAGTTCATCATAAACCCGATAAATCACTTTATTATCCTGAATCAATACCACCTCACTATCTGCTTGATTCGTTGATAATTCAAAATAAACATTCGTGGAAGGATTATAAAAATACAAAATTCCAGGGGCATACATTCCCTCATAACGAAGAGCAGGAGACAATCCTATTTTCCGGTCTTTCCATAAAGATGAGCCAGGGAGCTGTTTATTTAACAAAGACTCACTATCGTCTCCGATATAACCACATAACCACTCTGAAAATCCACGGATTCGAGGTAAGGTTCCTGCAAGTATTTTTTCACTCCATTCTTTAGTTTCTTTATTATATACAAATAGAGGAACATTACCCAAAATATTTTCTCCATACTCTTCATTACCACTTACTACAAAAAAGTGATTATTATTAATACATATCAATTGTCTTGCATAAGTATTAAATCTATAGCTTTCAGGCAATTCATAGGAAAAACAAGGGCGTTTGGAACGATCACCGGTTACCAAGATTTCTAAATAACCATCTTCTTCCCGACTATAAGCCAATATGTAATCACTTCCCACAACTTCTCCTCCTATATAACCAGTCAGATAAACATTTTTATATAATTGAAGATCAATACTATCTACATATTCAAGATTATCTATTACATAGCCATTGTATAATAATTTTCTAATAGGCTTGCTTTGAATCAAGTCAATAGCAACTAATGAGAGGTCAGGTAATCTTAATAAAAAATTGTTGTCATTGTCTGTGATACCACAATCAGATTTACCTACCGATATTCGCTTTAATTTCATATCATTGATATTAAAGACCAGAAGACTATCGTAAGGTTGCTCCTGTATCCAGCTATTACTTTTCATCAATGTAAAATAACCCAATTCCACATATAACTTAATATTGCCTAACATCTCATCTGCCGTACACAACTGAATCTGACGAGTCAAAGCGGAAGAATCCCTGTCATATTTCCACAAAACCGATTCAAACAAATCATCTGTTCTTGGCTCAGGATACCCCGTAATGAGATATAAATCCTCCTTTGATTGTCCATAAACGAAAAGACTTAAAAAAGTAAATATCGAAATTAAGAATGTTTTCATACTTATAATTTTAGTTTCATCTGATTCGTTTCCCTCTTTTCTGTCTCTTCTCTATCTCATTCAACTCTTTTTTCATTTTCCTCAATCTTCTCCGGGAATATTGACTTGCAAAAGTCGAAGATGACTTTGACTTGTAGAATAATTGCCTGATGCTCCCTATGAATCCTTTCGGCTTTTCATCGTCATCCATATCGGACACCAAGCCCATCTTATACAATTTTTCTTTACGAAGATAACGGCGCAAAGTATTTAAGTATTCAAAAGACTGACAAAACACCATTGCATCGCAAAAAAATACAAACAAAAGACAGCCCGTTCTGCCAAATTTTGAATAGAATACAGCGACAAGTCCACTGCTACGAGCTCCGGCACCTGTTCCATTTGATATATAATGCTTAATATATTCGTTAAATTCATCTGCATTCATTGAGCATACGTAAATACTAGCCCATAAACCTGCCAATGCAATAATCAAAAAAACGATCATTGACCAAAAAATATTCTCCTTGAACTCAAATTTTTTCTTATTCTCCATAAGTAGCCTGTATCAAATTTTCCGATAATGTCTGTACAAAATTCTCTATAGCATCCTCAGACAATATATCAGAAATTTTCCCCAATATAATGTCGTAATTACGATTTTCTTGCAAAAGATCTACAAGTTCTTTGTATTGAGAGGTATTTTTCATATATTTAAACATATAACGTACCCCAAAAATTGCCAAACAATCCAAAACTACATCAGACAAAGTACTAATTTCTATATAAACACCTTCCTTCTCTATACGACTAAACATCTTTAAAGCGCAATCAAAAGTGGCTTGAGTATTAAGATCAAATGAAGCATAATCTAT
>CAYNXE010000147.1:0-6102 GCA_964400995.1 uncultured Odoribacter sp. | reverse complement strand
TCCCCAAATTCTTTCCTATTGTGCTTTCCCAATCGCCAAAAAAACGTCCGTTTTTTGCGGGTAACATTTTTTTAGAAACCGATACAAATATATAAAAAATTTTCAACTCCTCCTTTTCGTTAAAAATATTTGCTTTGTTTTGTTAATGTACTGAAAAACAGCGATGTTATTTTTCCAAAAGAGCTGTTTGTGCCATGTCTGGCAGGCACTTTATAAACTTTATGAACTTTATAAACTTTCAACTAATAAAAACGGACGTTTTTTTTGGTGTAATACAAGGCGAAAACATTTTCTTTTGGATGTGTTTAGAAACTTTGGAAGGAGCGACTGGCAAAGGTTTTTGAATTTTTCCGTGCCGCTCCGGGTGTGCTAAAATTGAAATAATGAGGACGCTTGCTCAAGCAAGTGGACGCTATTTTATAAATACTTAATTCTAAACACTTTAATTATGACGAAACACTTAAGATTAGCAGCAATGCTATTGTTCTCTTCTTTCTTATGTGTGGGCAACTACGCATTGGCAGAAAAGAGAGCTACGGGTGCATCGGCTCAACAGCAACAGACGAGCAGATGTACCGGAGTGGTAAAGGATGCCAAGGGCGAAACCATCGTCGGAGCATCCGTAGTGGTAAAAGAAACGATGCAAACTTCCCTGATCGGTACCACCACCGGCATAGACGGGGATTTCTCCCTGAACAATGTTCCCATGGGAAGCACAATTGTGGTTTCTTTCATCGGCTACCAAACGCAAGAGGTAACGTGGAACGGCTCATCCCTGACCATTGTACTGAAAGAGGACAACAAGACCCTGGAGGAAGTGGTCATTGTGGGTTATGGCGTGCAGAGGAAAGTAAACCTGACCGGTTCCGTGGCTTCCGTAAAGAGCGATGAACTGGAATTCCGTCCGGTGGTTGACGCTACCCAGAGTCTGCAAGGTCTCGTGCCGGGTTTGCTGGTAAGCAACACCAATTCCGGACGTCCCGGAGGTTCGGGAACACTGACTCTCCGTGGACAGGGAAATCTTGCCAACAATGCCAATCCTTACGTATTGGTTGACGGAGTGGAAATGAGCCTTTCCGATGTCAATCCCAACGACATTGAAAACATTTCCGTGTTGAAGGATGCCGCAGCCTGCGCCATTTACGGTGCTCGTGCCGCATACGGCGTTATTTTGGTAACCACCAAAAAGGGTGAGGAAGGCAAAATGCGGGTCAACTATCAAGGAACTGTCGGCTGGAGTGCTCCGACCGTATTGCCGAATATGGCAAATTCCGTAGAATTTGCCGAGTTCTGGAATGCCGGTGCCACCAATGCCGGTGCTCCTCGTCTATACAGCGAAGAAAAAATAGAATTGCTGAGACAATACATGAAAGACCCCAGCAGCGTAGACCCCTGGTTTGAATTGCCGGCGAACTCCAGTATGAACCCGGCTTTTGAAAACTCGGAACTGGGCGTCGGCAACACGGATTATTTCAAATTGCATTACAAGAACTGGGCATTCAAACAAAACCACAACCTCAGCCTCAGCGGTGGTGGACAAAAGTCCCAGTACTACGTTTCCGGAGGATATTACAGCGAAGACGGCATCTTACGATATGCCGACATCGACTATACCCGTTACAATTTTACCGCCAACATCACTTCACAGATTACCAACTGGCTGAAGATAAAGGCGAACACCAAATTCATGCACTCTGACCAGAATACGCCTTTCGGCGATGGCGGTCTGAGCGAAGGCTTCTATCACTCACTGGCACGTTTCGCTCCGACAAAAGCAGCCGTCGACCCCAACGGACATTTTACGGAACTGACCATGATTCCGTATCTGCAAAGCGGTACCTATACCAATACGCAGCGCGACCGCTTGAATTTAACGGCGGGACTGGAAGTGCAACCCGTCAAGAACTGGTTCATCTTCTTCGATTACACGCACAAATTGATGAATGTGGAATATGAAGCGTTGAACGTCGCCCCCGACATCTACGCAGCCGATGGAGTAACGACAAGCAAAGGAGTCCGGAGTGAATTAGGTGTATCTGTAGACGGTGAATTTACACGTTATTACGCTCGTACCCGTTATCAGTCCGTCAACCTGTACACCAATTACCTCTTCACGGTAGCAGAAAGACACAATTTCACCATTATGGCAGGTTTCCAGGAAGAGGACAACGATTACAGCTACATGAGAAACTCCATTACTGGACTTTATTCCACGGCGAATCCGAACGTCAGCATGGGTACCGGTGACAAACAGGTGACTGACACCCGGAACGGCTGGGCAACCCGCGGTTTCTTCGGACGTATCAATTACGATTTCGACGGAAGGTATCTGCTGGAACTCAACGGACGGTATGACGGCTCTTCCCGTTTTGCCTCCGACCACCGCTGGGGTTTCTTCCCCTCCGTTTCCGCCGGCTGGAACATCCATCGGGAGAACTTCATGGCTTCCACGTCTGAAGTATTGTCCAACCTGAAACTCCGCGCCTCCTGGGGATTGCTGGGTAATCAGGCAGGCGCCGCCCTTTATACGTTCTCTGCCGACATGGCTTTCCATAACGGTCTGGGTGGATACCTTTTCGATGACGGACGTCACAGCTACATGGATGCTCCGGGAGTCATCAGTTCATCCACCACCTGGGAAAAAGTAGAAAGCAAGAACCTCGGTATCGACTTTGGCTTCCTGAACAATGCCCTGACCGGTACCTTCGATATTTTCCAACGGGACACCAAGGACATGTTAGGACCGGGCGTCGATTACCCCGACTTTTTCGGAGCAGATGCACCTCAAACCAACAATGCGGAAATGCGTAACCGCGGTTGGGAATTGTCATTGAATTACCGAGGAAAAATCAAGACAGACATCAATTATGCCATCGGATTCTCCATTGCAGATGCTACGGCAGAAGTCACCAAATACGCCAACCCGACCGGAACCAATCCCGCCGGCAGCAACAGTTGGTACACTGGCAAGAAAGTAGGGGAAATCTGGGGATACCGTGCCGATGGTCTCATTCAGACGCAAGCGGAAGCCGACGAATACAACCAGAAAGACCTTTCTTTCCTCAGTGCTGCCACGTGGACTCCGGGTGACGTGAAATACCGCGACTTGAACAACGACGGTGCAATAAACAACGGTACGAACCAATTGGGCAACATGGGCGATATGACCATTATCGGAAACACCACCCCCCGCTATCAGTACACCATCAACGGTTCTATCGGCTGGAAAGGTCTGAACCTCAGCCTCCTGTTCCAGGGCGTAGGCAAACGCGACTGGAATCCGGGTCGTGCCGACTATTTCTGGGGATGGGCCTCCTATGCACAAACCACCGTTTTCAAAGAACACCTGGATTATTGGCGGGAAGACAACCCCAATGCCTATTATCCGAAACCCTACATACATGCCGCAGGACCTGTAGGTCAATACCAGGACAAAAACAAACAAACAAGCGACCGCTATGTGCAAAGCGCAGCTTACTGCCGGTTGAAAAACCTAACGCTCAGCTACGACCTGCCTGCCTCCCTGTTGGAAAAAACAGGCTTGACCAAAATACAGGTATTCTTCTCCGGAGAGAATCTGCTGACGTTCACCAAACTGAAAGGCATGTTCGACCCGGAAGCCATCTTCACCGGAAGCTCATATTCCAGCGGAGATGGAAAGAACTATCCGATGAATCGCGTCGTATCCTGTGGTTTAGTTGTTAACTTTTAAGGCATAAATTCATGAAAAAGATATACCTATTTTTAAATTTGGCGCTGGCACTCTGCCTGACGGCTTGTTACGACCTGGACAAGCTCCCCGAAGGCGTATTGTCCACCGCCGACCCATTCAACAGTGTCGGAGAAATCAGAAGTTACCTCGACATGTTTTATGAATCAGGTGTCCGGTCGCAAGATTTCGCCACCGGAGGCAACAGCGGTATTGCCGGCTACGATTCGCACAGCGACAACCTGTCCGGTTCCGCCGCCAGTACCCGGTTAGACGGTAGAACCGCATTGAGCAATGCTAGCACATTAGGCAACTACAAACACATCCGGAACGTCAATTTCTTGATTAACAACATCGACAATTGCAAGGAAAAAGGAAATTCGCTGTACAACCAATACGTCGGCGAAGCTTATTATTTCCGGGCATGGTACTATTATACCATGTTTGTCAATTACGGTCCGCTGACCTGGATTGACAAACCGCTCGACCCGAACGATGAAATGCTATTGCCGCGCGATAGCCGCACGGTGGTTGCCGACCATATCCTCGCTGACCTGGACAAAGCCATATCTTTCCTGAGCGAAAAAGAAAATAGCGCCTCCATGCGTGTCCACAAAGATGTTGCCCGTGCACTGAAAAGTGAAGTGGCACTGTTTGAAGGAACGTGGGAAAAATACCACAAAGCCAAAGGAGACAAATTCTATGACCCGGCAGTAACGGATACGAAAATCAACGATTACCTCAACCAGGCTGCCGCTGCGGCAAAAGACGTGATGGACAGAAATGTATGGCACATATACAAAAACGGCAACCCCAATGACGATTATCGCGTTATGTTCCAAACGACAGACTTGTCCTCTAATTCGGAAGTGCTGTGGTTCAAGAAATACGACGGCGACCAAATCGGGAACAACGTAACCCGTTACCTGAACCAAGGTGGCGGAGCCTGCGGCGTCACTGCCTCTCTGGTGGATGACTACCTGACCATTGACGGTCGTCCTTTCCTTGGACAAGAAAAAACCGATGCACAAAAAGTGTTCGGTAATGAGTTATTGCCAACCGTGCGCGATCCGCGTCTGTCACAAACCGTTTGTACCCCCGGTCAACAACTTCGTCCGGATCAGGCAGCCTATGTCGTTCCTCCATTAAACGGAGGATCCTATGCCCAGAATACAACCGGTTTCTCGCTGCTGAAACACGTACAAATCGACTATACCGGTAGTCTGGATGCGGAATTCAAAGGATCTACCCCTGCCATTCAATTCCGGTATGCAGATATTCTGCTGAACTATGCAGAGGCACTCGCCGAACTGGACGGAGCAACCAATGCCGCCAAAATCATCGAGGCATTACACCCCTTGCGCGACCGGGTGGGCATGCCCGATGTCAATTTCGACAGGGAATACAACACAGATGACGAATATCCGTTCAAAAACCTGGACAAATACACTCAGGCTGTACGTCGTGAACGCCGGGTAGAAAAAGCCTGCGAGGGACGCCGTTTGGAAGACATCCTGCGTTGGGCTGCTGCCGAAGAGCTGATTGTGGGCCAATGGGCAAAAGGCGCCTTGTTTGTCGGCAGTAATCTGGAAAACCATGCACAGTACCAAAGCAATGGAAAATCCGTATTTATTTATGACGAGGCTACCGGCAACAACCTTTGGCTGACCGGAAAACCGGGCGATGCGGAACGTTACATCATTCCCTGCAATCCCGAAGGACACGAAACCGGTTTCGGATTCAAAGTCGACCGCGACTACCTGTTACCGATTCAGCAGCGTATGCTGTCCCTGACCGGAAACAAATGGGAACAAAACCCGGGATGGTAATATTCTGAGAAACTAAAAGGCTATCTGCCTTTAACATAGTTGCCGGGATAACGAAATCCCGGCAACTTTTTTATCGTATTCCCCAAGTGGTTATTTCAAATCTTCTGTGGTTATATAATACTGCATATCAAGCGGAGCATTAGATATGGTCTTATCCGCCTTGAGTATGTATGGCCGATTCCCTCTACATATTGAGATACGACCGTTATATGTTGATGTATTATAAAGATAATCCGGTTCGCATTTAATTTTAAAGATAACATTTTCTAATTGAGTAAAAGGACCAAACGTTCCCTCCCAATTTCTCGACGCAGCATATAGACATCACTAACTACCAGTGACCGTTCATTTTAATCGGTACAATCCTTATTTTTACAACTTCACAGAATGTGGGGACAAATGCAAATCGTTATTCATCAATACATTCCATATACGTGTTGTACCGCACTTTTTCAGCCATTTTGGAAAATCTCGCCGTCAGACATAACCATCTGATTGACAACAGATTTTCGCATTAATGTTACAGAACGCTTGTTGTGACAAATGTAGTATTTTTCCTGGAAT
>CAYNXE010000146.1:0-6155 GCA_964400995.1 uncultured Odoribacter sp. | reverse complement strand
TTATTTCAAGGCTGCCAGTTGGGCTTCAATGGCAGCAATCTTGGCTTCGGCGTCGGCTTGCTTTTTGCGTTCGTTGGCAACCACTTGTTCGGGGGCGCCGTTGACGAACTTTTCGTTGTTCAGTTTTTTCATCACGGAGTTCAAGAAGCCCCGTGTGTAGTTTAGTTCCTCCTCCAGTTGGGCTTTTGTTTCCTCGATGTTTACCAGTCCTGTGGCGGGGATGAAATATTCCACTGTATCCGCGATGAAGCTCCAGGCTCCCTTGGGGGCTTCGTCAACCACTTCAATGCCGGCGATGTTGCCCATTTTGCTGATGACACTGGCAAAGGCGGCGGGGTAGCGATCGTTTCGTTTCACTTTCAGTTCCAGTGAATCCTTGAAGGCCACATTATTCTGCTTCCGGATGTTTCGTATGCCGACGATAACGTTCTTGACCGCTTCAAAATCGGTCAGTCCTTTCTCATCGTAATCCGCAGCTTTCGGCAACAGGGAAACCATAATGCTTTCTCCGTCTTTCCGGGGTTGCAGGTTTTGCCATATTTCTTCCGTGATGAACGGCATAAAAGGATGAAGCTGTTGCAGCAATTGTTCGAAGATGCGGACGGTCTGTTCGTAGGTCTTCCGGTCGATAGGCTGTCCGTATGCCGGTTTAATCATTTCCAGCAACCAGGAGGAAAATTCATCCCGGAACGTGGTGTACACGGTCATCAGGGCTTCGGAAATCCGGTACTGCTCGAATTGGCTGTTCAGGATTTCATTCGTTTTGTTCATCAGGTTGTTGAACCAGTCGATGGCCAGTTGGGCATGGGCAGGCTGTTCCATGTCGGCGACTTCCCAGGATTTTACCAGTTTGAAGGCGTTCCACATCTTGGTGGTGAAGTTGCGCCCCTGTTCGGGCAGACTTTCATCAAACAGCAGGTCGCCGCCTGCCGGAGCGCACAATAGCATGCCCACGCGTACTCCGTCGGCTCCGTATTTCTCTATCAGATCCAGCGGGTCGGGCGAATTGCCTAACGACTTGGACATTTTTCTGCCCAGCTTGTCGCGGACGATTCCGGTGAAATAGACATTCTTGAATGGCATCTTTCCTTCGTATTCATAGCCTGCCATAATCATGCGTGCCACCCAGAAAAAGATGATGTCCGGTCCGGTAACCAGGTCGTTTGTCGGATAATAGTAGTTGATTTCCGGATTTCCGGGGTTGTTTATGCCGTCGAACAGGGAGATGGGCCACAGCCAGGAGGAGAACCAGGTGTCCAGGCAGTCTTCGTCTTGGCGCAAGTCGTTTAGCGTCAGGGCGGAGTTGCCGCTTTTTTCCCGGGCGAGTTTCAAGGCTTCTTCGGCGTTGGTGGCAACGACATATCCGCCTTCGGGCAGATACCATGCCGGAATCCGGTGTCCCCACCACAACTGGCGGCTGATGCACCAGTCCTTGATGTTTTCCATCCAGTGTCGGTAGGTGTTCTTGAATTTGGACGGGAAAAAACGGATGTCATCGTCCATCACCGGTTTTAAGGCGATTTGTGCCAGATGCTCCATTTTCAGGAACCATTGCATGGAGAGTTTGGGTTCAATGGGCACGTGCGTCCGTTCGGAGAAGCCGACATTGTTGGTGTATGCTTCCGTCTTTTCGAGCAGACCGGCGGCTTGCAGGTCTTGTTCAATTTGTTTCCGGACGTCAAAGCGGTCCATCCCGACATAAAGCCCTGCTACTTCGCTGATGGTTCCGTTGTCATTGAAAATGTCAATGGAAGGCAGGTGGTATTTCTCGCCCAGCATATAGTCGTTTACATCGTGCGCCGGAGTGACTTTCAGGCAGCCTGTTCCGAATTCAATGTCTACATATTCGTCTTCAATCACGGGAATGACCCGGTTGACCAGCGGAACAATCACTTTTTTGCCCCGCAGGTGCTGGTTCTTGGGGTCCTTGGGATTGATACACATGGCGGTATCTCCCATAATCGTTTCGGGACGCGTGGTGGCGACTATGGCATACCCGTCTTCTCCTTCTATCTTGTAGCGGAGGTAATACAGTTTGCTGTGTTCTTCCTTGTAGATGACCTCTTCATCGGACAGTGCCGTCAGGGCTGCCGGGTCCCAGTTGACCATACGGACACCCCGGTAAATCAATCCTTTGTTGTACAGGTCGACAAACACTTTCATCACGCTTTCGCTCCGGAGGTCGTCCATGGTAAACGCCGTCCGTTCCCAGTCGCAGGAAGCCCCGAGGCTGCGAAGTTGTTTCAGGATGATGCCTCCGTGCTTTTCCGTCCAGCTCCAGGCGTGTTTCAGAAACTCTTCGCGTGTGAGGTCTGTTTTTTGGATGCCTTCCTCTTTCAGTTTTGCTACAACTTTGGCTTCCGTGGCGATAGAGGCGTGGTCCGTTCCCGGCACCCAGCAGGCGTTTTTCCCTTGCAGGCGGGCACGGCGCACCAGGGCATCCTGAATGGTGTTGTTCAGCATGTGTCCCATGTGGAGGACTCCGGTGACGTTGGGAGGCGGAATGACGACGCAGTAAGGTTGCCTGCTGTTATCCACTTCGGAATGGAACAGTTTGTGGTCCATCCAGTATTTGTACCATTTCTCTTCGCTTTCTTTCGGATTGTAATTTGTAGCAATCATGCTTTAAATATTAGGTTTCAGACATCAAATGCCCCGATGGAGGCAGTCATTTATCTTGCAATAAAAAGGCTGCGAAACGCAGCCTTTTGTTATTCTTCGTTTTTCCTGATTCTCCTTGTTTTTTTCTTCTGTGCCTCCAAGGCCGATTCAAGGTCTGCTTTCTGCATGCTGCCGTCATAGTCGCAGATGTACTTGTCGATGAGGATGCGTCCGCAATATTCACAGACGATGATTTTCTTCCGTGAGCGGATGTCCAGTTGACGCTGGGGCGGTATTTTGTTGAAGCATCCGCCGCAGGCGTCGCGGTCCACGGTGACGACGGCAAGTCCGTTGCGGGCATTGGAACGAATCTTCCGGTAGGCGGTCAGCAGACGTTCTTCAATGTTTTTGGACAGCTCGTCGGACTTCTGCATCAGGGCTTCCTCGTCCTTGTGGGTTTCTGCGATGATGTCGTTCAGTTCGGCTTTTTTGGAATCCAGGTCTGCTTTCTTCTCATCGTATTGCTTGGAAGAGATTTCCAGGCTGACTTCCTTTTCCGCTTTCACCTTTTGTGCTTCCCGGATGCGCTTGTTCTGGAGCTCTATTTCCAGTTTCTGGAATTCCACTTCCTTCGTCAGAGCATCGTATTCGCGGTTGTTACGAACTTTGTCAAGCTGTTCGGTATATTTCTTGATTAATTCTTCGGATTTGGTGATTTCCTGCTTTTTGGTGGCTATGCTTTTGTCCGCTTCGCTGATTTCATTTTTCAGATTTTCGAGACGGGTTTCCAGACCGGCGATTTCGTCTTCCAGGTCCTGAACTTCAAGCGGAAGTTCCCCTCTCAGCGTCCTGATTTTATCGACCTCGGTGTCAATGCGTTGTAATTCATAAAGATGCTGCAATTTTTCTTCGACAGAAAGTTCTTGCAGTTTTTCATTGTTGTTCGTTGCCATATAATTATTCGTTACAAGTTAACAAATTACAAGTTTCATTCCCTGTTTCAGCCTTGCCAGCATCATAAATAACTGACCGGGTTGGTGACGACCTTTGAAAATCGAACGGCAAAGTTAGGTATTTTTTTTGTAACTAACTCATAAAAAATCTCTTTTGTGTACTGTTCGCTTTCGTAGTGGCCGATATCCGCTATAATGAGTTTGTTGTCCGCGTTGAAAAAGTCGTGGTATTTGTAGTCTCCGGTGATGTAGAGGTCCGCTTTCCGGGCAATTGCCGTCTTGGTCAGGAAAGCTCCGGCGCCTCCGCAGAGCGCCACCCGTTTGATCTCCGGCTTGCAAATTGGAGTGTGCCGGATGACCCCGCATTGGAAAGTGTCTTTCACGTGTTGCAAAAAGCGCAGGCTTTCCACCGGGGCGGGCAGTTCGCCGATGATGCCCAGTCCGGTGACGGGATTCGTGTTGTCCAGGCATACGACGTTCCACACGGGTTCTTCGTAAGGATGCACGGCTTTCAGCGTCCGAACACACCGGTTTAGCAGGTATTCGGGGACGGTGATTTCCGTCTTGATCTCGGGTTCCGAGTGGATTTTTCCGATTTCTCCCACGAAAGGCCGGGCGCCGTCAAGTGCCTGAAACGTGCCGTTCCCTTGGCTGTTGAACGAGCAATGGCTGTAATTGCCGATGTGTCCGGCTCCGCAGTCCAGTACGGCTGTCCGTACTTTTTCCGCTTCGTTTTCCGGAGTATAAAAGGTCAGGCTGAATAATCTGCCCGACGGTTGCAGGATGCTTTGGTTGATTAATCCGAGTTTGTCCGCCATGCGGCTGCTGACACCTTGGAGTACCGAATCTAGGTTGGTGTGTGCCGAATAGATGTTCAAATCGTGCCGTATGGCTTTTATCAGGCAACGGTTGACCTCGTTGTCCGGCAACAGTTTTTTTATGCCCTGAAACACCAGCGGGTGGTGGGAAATGATGAGGTTGTGTCCCTCCGCAATGGCTTCGTCTATCACCGCCTCGGTGACATCGATGGTGAGCAGAATCGAAGAAACTTCCGCCTCGGGATTGCCGCACACTAGTCCGGCGTTGTCGTAACTTTCCTGTAGGCTTAGCGGGGCGAAGTCTTCAAGCAAGGCGGCAATATCTTTTACTAAGGTCATTTTCAAGCGGATTGCAGGAAAGGGAATCAGGATAGCTGTTCTTTGATCGAAAGCAACTCTTCTTTTATGGCTTTCAGGTGTTTGACGATTTCAAAGTTTTTTTCCGTTTCCGTCTTGTTTTCCTGGAGTTTCATCTGGGCGCCTTTCAGCGTCATGCCTTTTTCTTTCACCAGGTGGTAAATCAGGTGGAAATTGTCAATGTCCGATTTGGTGAACTGGCGGTTTCCTTTTTTGTTCTTGTGCGGCTTGATGACATCGAATTCCTTTTCCCAGAATCGGATTAACGATGTGTTTACACCGAACATGTCGGCAACTTCACCGATAGAGTAGTATACTTTCAGCGGTTTGTTTTCCTGTTGTTCCATAGACCTTTAATCCAGTGACTGTCCGTTATTGTTGGCTTCCTCTACCAGTTTGTCGTATTCATCTGCGCTCAGGTCGTTGAAATAGTAGTTGATTGGATCCACCGGAGCTCCGTTTTTCCTGACCTCATAGTGTACGTGGGGACCGGTGGACATACCGGTGTTGCCCATATAGCCGATGATGTCGCCGCGTTTTACTTTTTGGCCCGTCTTGACGTTGTAGCTATCCAAGTGGGCATATTGCGTCTTGTAGTTGAAGCCGTGGTCAATCAGAATGCTTTTCCCGTATCCCTTTTGCAGCCCGGCATAAATCACTTTCCCGTTTCCGGTGGCGTATATCGGAGTGCCTATCGCTCCTCCGAAATCCATGCCTGCGTGTAGTTTTACGGTTTTATAAATGGGATGGACGCGATAGCCGAAAGAAGAGGAAAGGCGGGTTCTCGGATTTTTCAGGGATACCGGTAGAATGGCCGGAATGGAGGTGAGCATGTCGATTTTGTTTTTGGCAAGCGTTTCGATTTCATCGTAGGACCTGCTTTGGATGTACATGGCCTTGGACAATTTGTCCAATTTCTTGCTGGTGTTGATGATGAGTTCCGCATTGTCCATGTCTTTCAACGCCTCGTATTTGTTGACACCGCCCGTGCCTGCCCGCCGGATAGACAGGTCGATGGGGTCCGACTCAAAGATGACCCGGTAGATGTTGTCGTCCCGGTTTTCCAGATTCGTCAATACGGTTTCCAGTTCGTTGATCTGATTGTTTAAGATATGGTATTGCGCCACGATTTCTTCCTTTTCCCGTTTCAGGGCTTTTTCTTTCGGGGAGTCCATGAAAGCGGATACTGCCAGGAAGATGACGAGGGCAAGAGAAAGACTCTGGATGAATTTTACCATTAACCGCCACAACCTTCTGTTTAAAGAGATGTGTATTTTGTCGTAAGACAGTGTTTCCTGATTAAAACGATAACCTGGTTTTGCCATTTTTCGTATAAATATTGATGTTTTTCGATGCAAAGTTAAAGAAATAATCTAATTTTGCAATTCTGTTTTGCGTCGGTGTTGTAAAAAACGGTTGTTTGTAG
>CAYNXE010000145.1:0-6156 GCA_964400995.1 uncultured Odoribacter sp. | reverse complement strand
GGAATATGGTCATGGCAATTCAGCAAGTTGCTGACTTGTTGTCTGGTCTTTAAACCAAGTTTCACTCTTAATTGTTCCTGAGATATTTTCTTCTTGTACAGGAACTCCTCAAGTCTTTGATTAATCGACATATCCATAATAACACAGTCTAAAATTGTTTATTTGTAAAGAATATAACTTTACCTGCATTAAAAATTTATTTACATCCGTATAACTTCGCGTTCAGTAAGTTATAATAAATGTACGATATTGTGTCGTTTTTTTTAAGAAAATAGAAGCCGCTTGAAAAACATGAGCAGAAAAGTGGCTTTCTGTAAGAACATTTGATAAGGACAGCCGGGGAAACTTCCCCGGTTGTCGTTTATGCTTTAATGAGCCGGGCGGCAAGTTCCTGGATGTTGATTCCTGAAAAATTGCCCGAGGTCATGATTAGCAATACGTTGTCCGTATAATCTTTGGCGTTCAGGAAAGCAAGCAGTTGCCGGTTGTCGGTAAATACTTTGACCTTCCGGTTGCCAAACCCCTCTTGTACGTTTTCGGGTGTTATTTCCGGGAGCCGTTTGTGCTTGACGACTTCCGGATTAAAGAAGACAATCGCCTCGTCCGCCTGGTCCATGGTTTGCCGGTATTGCGGCAGGAAGTCCGCATTCAGGCTGCTGAACGTGTGCAATTCCATGCAGGCGATGAGTTTTCTGGAAGGATATTGCTCCTTGACGGCGTTGATTGTCGCCTGCAATTTGGAAGGCGAATGGGCAAAGTCGAGGAAAGCGACGCTTTGCCTGTTTTCCGCTATTTTCTGGAGCCGCTTGGCAGCCCCGTTGTAGCTCGCAATGCCTTGGAAGAAATCTTTGTCGCTGACGCCGAGTTCCTTGCAGGCAAGATAGGCAGCCGAGATGTTCTGAAGATTGTGTTTCCCGAATACCCGGAGCGGTGTGGGTTGTGGCGGCGTATCCAGGTAAGTGACGCCTTGTTCCACGAAGTGCGGAAAGGTGGAATAGGGCAGCAAACGGACGGAAGCATCCGCCCGGGAGATGATTTTTCGAATATTCTCGTCCTGTTCAAAATAGATACAGGTGCCTCCCGGGGTGATTTTTTCAATGAACAGGGCAAACTGTTCCACGTAGTTCTCAAACGTCGGGAACACGTTCATGTGGTCCCAGGCGATGCCTGTCAGTATGGCGATGTCCGGATGATAATGATGAAATTTGGGCCGTTTGTCGATGGGCGAGGAGAGGTATTCATCGCCTTCGAAGACGGCTATTTTGCTGTTGTCGCTCAGGTGAACCATGGTGTCGAAGCCTTCAAGAAGCGCGCCCGCCATGTAGTCAAATTCCATGCGGCAGCTTTTCAGGACGTGCATGATGATGGACGTGGTGGTGGTTTTGCCGTGGCTTCCTCCCACGATGACCCGCCTCTTGTTTTTGGTCTGTTCGTACAGGTATTCGGGATAACTGAATATTTTCAGCCCCAGTTCCCGGGCTTTCTGCAATTCCGGATTGTCTTCGCGGGCGTGCATGCCGAGGATGACAGCGTCCAGTTCGGGAGTGATTTTTTCGGGAAACCAGCCCCATTTTTCCGGTAACAGTCCGGCTTGTTCCAGCCGTGACCTGGAGGGTTCGAAAATCTCGTCGTCGGAACCGGTTACCCGGTATCCTTTTTTATGCAGTTCCAAGGCAAGGTTGTGCATGGCACTGCCTCCGATAGCAATAAAATGTATGTTCATGTTGATAGGCTTGTTTATGCAAAAGCAAAGATAAATTTTTTTGACGAGATGCGCCATATTCGGCGGGTCTTTCCATAAACTTTTCATGGCGTTTCTTCGTAGAATTTTTCGGAATCACTAAATTGAAACAGGACATGAAAACAAGAAATTCTTCCATGTGGATCTGCTCTTTGATTGCTGTTGTCGGCTTGTCCCTCGCGGCATGCGGAAACTCACAAAAGAAAAGGGAAAACGCTGCCGAGCGGCGGATGGCGGAACAGCCCGTCAATACGGTTTCGTTCATCGAGACGCAGACCGTTGTCGTTGTGGACAGCCTTGCTCCGGACACGGCGGTTATGCAGAAAACGGCGGTCGTACCCAAGAAGAACTGAGCACAAGGCGGGCGGGGCGGTTGTCCTGCCCGCTGGTTTTATCGGGCGTTTGATTTTTTACCTATATATAATAGAGGAGATAGCGGGCGGTTTTCAGATAGAAAAACGAGAGTGCCACTGGCACTCTCGTTTGGTTTTTCAGCTTAGAGAATCATCTGAGGCATGAATTCAAAGCTGTTGTATTGCGGACGCAAACGTTCCGTGTTGTAGAACTTCTTGATGTCGACCAGTTTCTTGCTGCTGGTAACGATGTCGATGGGAGCGTTGTCATACCGTCCGTTTCTCAGGATGACCAGTCGTCCGTGCATGCCTTTGGAAATCAGGTCGAGTGCCAGGTTTCCGTATGCCATGGGAACGATGGAGTCCATGGCGTCGGGGTTACCGCATCTCACCATATATCCCAGTTTCTGGTTGATGACATTGATGGTTTCACCGTGGTTGAACTGGGAAGAGAGGTTCTTCAGTTCGTTGGAAACGTAATCTCCGATACCGCCCAGCTTCTTGTGACCGAACATATCGGTTTCCTCGCTCTGGAACATCATCTGTCCGCCCCGGTAGCTGGCTCCTTCGGATACCAGCACCACCGAGTATTTGCTCGGGTTGGTGTAGCGGTCTTGGCAAAGCAGTTCCGCCAAGTGTTCAATGTCAAACTGGTATTCCGGGATAACGCAGCGGTTTGCCGCTCCTGCCAGGGTCGGCAGCATGGCGGAGAATCCGGCGTAGCGTCCGAATACCTCAAGCACCAGCAGACGTTCGTGCGAACCGGCGCAGGTACGCAGGTCGTGGGTCAGTTCGATGGTGCGGGTGATGCAGGTGCTGAATCCGATGCAATAGTCCGTTCCGGGAACATCGTTGTCCATGGTCTTGGGTATCGCCACGACTTTGACTCCTTCCTGGCTTAGGCGGACAGCGTAACTCAGCGTGTCATCTCCACCGATGGGAATCAGGTAGTCGATTCCGATGAATTCCAGGTTCTTCAATACCTCGGGAGTGAGGTCGTTGATGTCGTCCGTATATTTGTCTTTCAGGTGTTCCGGCACTGCCGACTTGGGGACGTGAGATGCCCGAGTCCGGGAAGAGTGCAGGAACGTACCGCCTGTCCGTCCGGCTTTGTTTACGATTTCTTCGGTCAGTTCAAAATAGTTGCAGGAGTTGTCCGCTTTTTTGTCTCTGATGACGTCCACCAGCCCTTTCCAGCCCCGCCGGATACCGATGACTTTGTAGCCTTCTCTCAAGGCGCGGATCGTTACTGCTCTGATTGCCGGATTCAAGCCGGGGACATCTCCGCCGCCGGTTAAAATCCCAATGATTCCTTTCGGTTTTTGACTCATAGTGTTGAAATTAATGTTAGTAAAAACTGGTACTTGTTATCGTGTGTCATACCTTGGTAAAATTGATAAAATATATCCTGAAATGCAAAAAAAATAGTCAATAAGTGACTATATTTGTCTGTTTTTTTGGAAATGGCAGATTATGAGGGGCAAAGCCATTTACTATAAGGTATAAATTTTTGATTTTGCTATGAATAGTTTAGCTGAATTCTGGGATAGCCTGGGTTATGACAAGTTTTTGTTGGTACTGGGGATTGTTTTTTTTGTCGGTCATGCGTTTCTTTTGATTTATCGGTGCGTCCTGTTGGTGAGGACGCAGGAGCGAAAGAAAAGCAAGGAGGGAGTTTCCGTTGTCATCACTTGTTCCAACAAGGCGGAATTGCTCAAAGAGAATCTCCCCGCCTATCTGGAGCAGGATTATCCTTCGTACGAGGTGATTGTCGTGGACGAGTGTTCGGAAGATGAGACCCAGGAGGTGTTGTCTGATTTGCAGAAAGTGTATCCGCGGCTGAAAACGACCCGTATTTTCCCGGGCACCAAGTTCAGAAGAACCAAAAAGATTGCCATACACATCGGCGTTTTGGCGGCGACCCATGATATTCTGCTGTTTGCGGAAATTGACGGCAAGCCGGAAAGCAAGCACTGGATTCAATCCATGCAGTCCTGTTTCGACCAAAATACCGCCGTGGTGCTGGGGTATGCCAATTATGCGGAAAGCAAAGGGAATGCCGTGCGGCGTTATTTCCGCTTCCTGCGGTTTTGGGAGACCCTGTTCATGGTGCACGGCGGAGCCTGTGTTGCAGGGAACGCCTACAATATGGGCTACCGCAAGAAATATTATCTCGAGAAAAGGGGATTTTCCGGCAATACGCAGGAGTATATCGGGTATGAGTCGGAGATGGTCAAGGAACTGGCTTCCGAAGGGACGGTGAAGGTGGTCAAGGACAGGGATGCCCGTGTCGTGATTGCCGATGACGGACGGAGGGCATGGCTGGATGATAATTCTTATTATTACACCACCAGAAGAAGATGGCCCTGGAGTGCATTGGCATTGAGTTCCGCCGATTTTGTCATGGAGATGTTGTTGTATATTTTATCCTTTTATTTTGTTATTTTCAATATATTGCATGAATATTTTATAATTCCTGTCGTGTTAACATTTTTAACAGATGTCATAGTGACAAATATTGGCTTAAAACATCTCGGTCTAAAGAAATTATTCTTAACTTCGTTGACCGTAAACGCATTTGGATTTGTTTACAAGGGGTATTATAGTATTTGTTCAATATTTACCGGAAAGAAATGGAGATAACTAATAACTTGTCTGAGAAAGCATTGTATGATTACAAGATTGTGTGTAAGGCAATAGCCGGAGATGAGAAGGCTTACGGGGAGCTTTTCAAAAGGTATAAGGATTCAGTGTATTTCATGATTCTGAAAATGGTGAATAACCGGACGGATGCCGAGGACTTGATGTTTGAGGCGTTCGAGAAGGCTTTTGCCAGTTTGAGTTACTATTCACCCCAGTTTGCTTTCAGTACCTGGTTGTTTAAAATCGCTTCCAACAATACGATTGATTTCATCCGGAAAAGGAAGGCGCAGACCGTTTCTTTGGATACGACGGACATCAATCCGGAGGACAGGGGATATATCAACAGCATTCCGGCGGACGTGCTGACTCCGGACGAGGAGGCGATTCGGCAGCAACGGGCTGTTTTTATGCGGGAGAAGGTTGCCTTGCTGAAAGGCAGGTATCGCCGCTTGATCGAGTTGCGCTATTTTGAAGAATATTCTTATGAGGAGATTGCCGAAACGCTGGCGATACCCCTGGGAACGGTGAAGGCGCAGTTGTTCCGTGCCCGTGAATTGCTTTTGAATATTTTGCAGCATACCGAAATCGCCCACGAGAATGGTAAAAATTAGTCTTGTTGTTCTCGGGCTTTTCCTTTTCTTCTTGTCGGGACAGGGGCAGGTCATCACGGTTGCCGACAGCATTGTCTTTTCGGGGATTGTTATCGACGCATCGACCAACGAGGGGTTGGCGGACGTGCATTGTCGCCATGGGAAAGGAGGATGCGTTTCGGATGCGGAGGGTTTTTTCCGTTTGACTACACGGCGTGGCGATACCGTCGCATTTACTTATGTAGGCTTTCGGCCCTGTGTGGTTGTGGTGCCGGATTCGTTGTACGAACGGGACTACATCCTGGGGGTTTTTATGTCGCCGGATACCTTGTTGCTGCCCGAGGCGGTGATTGTCAGGAGGGAGCAGGATGCCTGGCGGCGGGATATGCTTGCGTTGCGCAACAACATGTCCGGGATATTGCAGCAGGCTTTTGCACCCGTGAAGGAAATGGATGCTGGCATGAATCAGCGGATGATGATTGACAATTATGCCCGTTCGATAGAGATGAAAGGGCATGTGGACGCCCGTTTCGGGGTCGGAACGCAGTCGCTGGACGCTGTTCGTCTGCTGAAACTGAGAAAGAAGCTGGACGGGAAAAAAGAGTGGCTGAACTTGGAAGAGGTAGATATGTTAAAGAAGATTTATTATATGGAAAAAAGTAAAAAGATGGATAATTAACTGAATATAAATATATCTTTGCATTACCAGAGTCTTGAAATTGACATTGTCGGTTACAGGAGGACGGTCAGAGCGTTTATCAGTATTAACGAAGTTTTTTATTTTTGATGAAATTTTCTTTCGTTTTGAGCGTTGTATCGGGTGTTGCTG
>CAYNXE010000144.1:0-6205 GCA_964400995.1 uncultured Odoribacter sp. | reverse complement strand
CCCGTTTTATTTTTCTGCGCCCTTGTTTTTCCGTCGAAACAACGAGCGGGCGTCCGAGATGAATATATAAATTGTGAATATAAAAATCAAACAACGTAAAAAGATTTCCGCCGTTCCGACACCCTCCCAGAAATCGGCATCTTTCCACAAAAAGGACATCATGTAAATCAACAGGCATCCCAGCACCACCCAACGGAGCAAGGCAAGAACCGACCTGTAACGGGCGGGGGTTCCCGTGTTTTCCCGCACATTCCGCATTCCATGCAGTTTTCCCCGAAGAACAACCAAAACGACAAACAGGCAGAATGCCCCCAATATGACCGTATCTCTATCCATTATTTCACTGTTATAGGTGATGCAAAAATACAAATTTAAGTGCGATATGCCGCTAAGGATCCACGTCGCAATAAATCCGGACGCTTCCGAAAGCCTTGTCCTTGCGCAGAGCGGCAAACTCAGCTTTCAGCAATGCCTTTATCCGGGAACAGGATGCGGACGGCTCGATTTTCACAAGCAGAATCAGACGGTTCTGCCCGCCGATGCGACTGATTTCCGGAACCGCCGGTCCGCAGATTCTTTTCCCCAGCTTTTCCCTCAGGCTGCCGGCAAGCGCATTGGCGGCATGCCGAAGCGGTACAACCTCCTTGTGGCGCATCTCCACCTGTATCATCCTGCCGGCGGGCGGATAAACGAAGATTTGCCGCTCCGTCATCAAGTCGGCGAAAAAGGCAGGGTAATCCCCCTGCGTCAACATCGCATACACCCGATTGTCCACGTCGGCATCCTGAATGACCACCTTGCCACGCTCTCCCCTCCGTCCGCTCCGTCCACTCACTTGCATCAACATGCAATAAGCCCTTTCCTCCGCCCGGAAATCAGGGAAATTGATCATGCTGTCGGCATCCATGACCCCCACCAGCCGCACATTGTCGAAATCAAGCCCCTTGGTCACCATCTGGGTTCCGATCAGAATATCGGTGTTGCCCTGCTCGAAGTCCTCGATAACGCGACGGAAACGCGACTTGCTGCTCATCACGTCAATATCCATTCGGGCGATGCGGCTGTCCGGAAACAAACGTGCCGCTTCTTCCTCCACCCGCTCCGTCCCCGGTGTCTTCTCCCTGTAATGCCCGCCACAACCGGGACAAGTATCGGTCATCGGCACGATTGCCCCGCAATAGCGACAGACCAGCACATTCCGCTGCTTGTAATAGGTCAGACTGACATCGCAATGCTTGCATTTGGGTATCGTCCCGCATTTTTCACATTGGACATACGACGAATAGCCCCGGCGGTTCTGAAACAAAATCACTTGCTTCCCTGCCGCCAACGTTTCCCGCATCTCCTGTATCAACAAGGGCGAAAAACTGCCCTGCATCAATTTCTTGCGCCGATACTCCCTTAAGTCCGCCAAGACCAATTCGGGCATCTGCACCCCTCCGTAACGCTGGCGCATCTCCACCAGCCCGTATTTCCCGTTCACCGCATTCTGGTACGACTCGAAAGAAGGCGTGGCAGACCCCAACAGAATCCGGGCACCGGTCATTTTCCCGAGCATCACGGCAGCATCCCTGCCGTTATAGCGGGGTGCCGGCTCTTTCTGCTTGTAAGAGGCATCGTGTTCCTCGTCCACAATCACCAATCCCAAGGAAGTAAACGGTAAAAAGACAGACGAACGAACGCCCAGAATCAAACCATAGGGATGTTCGCCACACTGTCTCCGCCAAAGTTCAGCACGCGACCGGTCGGACATCCCGGAATGGTAAATGCCGATATTTTTGCCGAAAACCCGTTGCAGCCTCCGGACAATCTGCACGGTAAGGGCGATTTCAGGCAACATGTACAACACTTGCTGCCCGCGTTCCAAAAACGATTTAATCAATTGGATATACACTTCGGTCTTCCCGGAAGAGGTCACGCCCTGCAACAGCACGCAGTCCTTCTCCTCGAAATGCGCCTTGATTTCCCCCAGGGCGCGTTCCTGGTCCGGCGTCAGTCCGGCAGACTCCTGCCATTCCGTTTCTTCCTCCTCCACACCGCGGACACGCTTTTCCACCGTCAGGATTTGTCTTTCGCACAAGCTCTTCAATACGGCAGGATTACTGCCCGTTTGCCTGAAAAACTCCGCCTTTTCCCATTCCGGACACCCGTGTTCTATCCACCGGCACAAAGTCCGGTACTGCACGGGAGCCCGCCTCAACCCGTCCAACAATCCGCCCAGTTCTTCCTCGGAAAAGGCTCTCGCCCGGGTGACCGTATGGATGACCTTCTCCCGAAACAATTCATCCACCACCTCTTTCACCCGGATATACTCTTTCGCCAGCAAACTCTTGACGACATGTACACCGTTCTTGAGTTTCAGATACTTTTCGGCATCCCTCAAAGCCACATATTCCCCCGGTTTCAGGAAATCCAGCAAAGCCCGCTCGCCGGCAGTCAATCCGGCATCATCGACCTCCTCTTCCGTCCGGGCAATGGAAGTGAAACTCTCCAGACGGAACATGACCGGCAAAGCCGCTTTCATGACCTCCCCGGGAGCAGCCATATAATAACTGCTTATCCACAAAAGGAATTTCAGATGCAAGGCGGAAAACCTCACTTGCTCTTCGGCAATGCCATCGATATTTTTCACCGCATATCCCTCCGGTTTCCGCCCATGCACCTCGACCACCAACGCCGTGTACTTCTTGTTTCCGGCAAAAGGCACCAACACCAACGTCCCTTGCCCGACACTTCCTTCCAGTTCGTCAGGCACGGCATACGTGTAAGTTCCCTCCACCGCAAGAGGCACTATGACATCGGCATACATCATTTTCGTCAGGTTTGAGAATCAAAAATACAAAATCTCCGGAAGTTCCTGCAAATTCCAGCCATGATAATTTCGGCATACACGGGGACAAATAAAAAATGTCCGGACGGCAAGTCCGGACATCCTGTAAAACCTCCCAAACAAATCAAATGGAGAGCATCCGAACCAGTCCCAACAATTCCGGGTTCAGCGTCTTGTTGTGCTTGATGGTCTTGTTGAACGGCACATGAACGATAGCCTTGTTCATGATACCCAGCATGATGCTCTTCTGGTCATCCAACAAGGCATCCACTGCCGCAGCACCTAACTGGCTGGCAAGCACGCGGTCGAACTGCGTCGGAGAACCGCCCCGCTGCATGTGTCCCAATACGGAAACGCGGATGTCATATTCCGGGTGTTTCTGTGCCACCTTCTCGGCAATGCCGTATGCACCGCCCGATTTCTCCCCTTCCGCCACAATCACGATGCCGCTTGAAGTCTTCGGGTTGTAATCCCTTTCAAGGAACCGTTCCAAATCGCTCAGGTCGGTTTCGATTTCAGGCACCAGCACCCCTTCCGCACCGGTGGCAATGGCCGTCCGCAAAGCGATAAATCCGGCATCCCGTCCCATTACCTCAACGAAGAAAAGACGGTTGTGCGCACTTGCCGTGTCCTTGATTTTATCCACCGCCTCGACTGCCGTATTCACTGCCGTGTCGTAACCGATGGTGGAATCCGTTCCGTAAAGGTCGTTGTCTATGGTTCCCGGTATGCCCACCACGGGAATATCGTGTTCCTGAATCAACAGTTTCGCACCGGTAAACGAACCGTCACCACCAATGACCACCAGGGCATCAATCTTATTCTCCGCCAATACCTGCGCAGCCTTGGCACGTCCTGCCGGAGTACGAAATTCCGCACTTCGTGCAGATTTCAGGATGGTTCCTCCCCGCTGAATAATATTGCTGACATCCTTGGATTTCATTTTTTTTATATCTCCGTCTATCAATCCCTGATAGCCGCCATAAATTCCATAAGCCTCACAACCATTGTAAATGGAAGCCCGCACGACGGCTCTGATTGCCGCATTCATTCCCGGCGCATCACCACCGGAGGTCAATACTCCGATTCTCTTAATTTTTCCCATAATCAATAATAATAGTCATTTATTGTTGTTCTATTTTATTCTTTATCTCTTCCATCACCCAACGAGGCGTAGAGGTCGCACCGCTGATTCCCACGCTGCGGGCGTCTTTCAGCAAGTCCGCCGTCACATCGGAAGCCCCCTGGACGAAATACGTCCTGGGATTCACGCTGCGGCATACGGCAAACAACTGCTTCCCGTTGGAACTGTTCTCGCTGCTGACAAACAGAATCACGTCATGCAATCCGGCAAAATCACGCAACTGCGGAATCCGGTTTGCCACCTTGCGGCAAATCGTGTCATTCACCACCACCCGATCGCCCCCTTTCGCTTTCAGCAGCCCCGACATTTTCCGGAACCCCTCCAGGCTTTTCGTCGTTTGCGAGAACAGGATAACCGGTCGAGAGAAATCAATCTGCCGCACATCTTCCTCCTGCTCCACAACAATCGCTTCGCCACAAGTCTGTCCCACCAAACCGACCACCTCGGCATGTCCCTGCTTTCCGTAAATCACAAGCTGACCGCCTCTTTCCCGCACCTCTTCGTAGGCCTCCCGTATCATTTTCTGCAGATTCAGCACCACCGGACACGAGGCATCTATCACCTCCACTCCGTTCTTACGGGCGGTTTCGTAGGAAGACGGCGGCTCGCCGTGCGCCCTGAACAAGACCCGGCAATGCTGCAAGTCCGCAAACTGCCGGTGATCGATAGCGCGCAGCCCTTTCCGTTCCAGACGCTCCACTTCAAGGTTGTTATGCACAATATCGCCGATACAATAGAGTTCGCCTTTTTCCAGTTCCTGCTCCGCCTTCCGGATAGCATTCACGACTCCGAAACAAAAACCCGAATGTTCATCAATCTCTACGTTCATGGCACCCCGTTTAGCTATCCCCCTACAATCCTGCTCTTTATCTCCCTGACCATCAGTTCCACCTCTTCCTCTATCGTCATGTCGCCGTTGTCTATGACAATGGCATCCGCCGCCTGCACCAAAGGACTGACCTCCCGGTGAGAATCGATATAATCTCTTTTTCTGATATTGGCTTCCACCTCTTCGTAGCTGACATCCGCGCCTTTCTCCCGCAATTCCTTGTAACGCCGCTGCGCCCTCACCTCCGGCGAAGCCGTCATGAAAAACTTCACGTCGGCATGAGGAAACACGACACTGCCGATATCCCTGCCGTCCATGATAACATCTTCCTCCTGCCCCATTTCCCGTTGCCGGGCAACCAGAAACTCGCGGACAAAATCAAGAGCCGCAATGCCGCTCACCTGATCCGATACCTCCATGCCCCGAATCTGCTCCTCCGCATACTCCCCGTTCAACCAGGTTTCATAACGGTTTCCGTTCCGGTCGTACTTGAAAGCGATTTTGATTTCCTTCAACACTTCCCGCAACCCGTCCGCATCGATGACACCGTCTTTTATCAGGCCCTGCCGCAAAGCCGAAAGGGTAACCGCCCGATACATTGCCCCCGTATCGATGTAAGTCAATCCCAATTTGGCTGCAACCAGCTTTGCCACAGTGCTTTTCCCCGTCGAAGAGTAACCGTCAACCGCAACTATCATGATTTATCGTATCTTCATTTATAAACTGCACAAAGATATAATAAATTTCAAAAATTGATTCGCCGGAAAGGCTCGGATTCCGTTCCAAACACCGCAAACGATGTAAAAAAAAAGATACGGACACACGAATGATTACGATGGTCATTCGAAAGTCCGTGTACAAAAAACAAGCCGATGGAATCTGCCGGAAATCAGTTCAGCAACCGCTGCAATTCTCCCGCCTGTCGCTTCATGGAAGGATTGTCCGATTTCTCCGCCATGCGACTGGCGATTTCCGCATATTTCCGGGCTACATCGTTAAATCCGCACTTCCGGGAAATCTTCACGTAGTTGTATATGGCATCGAAATCGGATTTCGACTCGACCGTCTTGCCTGCCCACAACTGGATGACCTTCAAGCGGGAAATATCGCTCATGATTTCCAATGCCCCGGCGGTAATTTCCTTGATCATCTGGCGGTTTTCCGGGAAATAACGGAAAAGTTTCCGGGCTTTGTAAAAATAATCTTCCGCATTTTTGCTGGCTCGCAGACTCCGGATATTGAAATAGTCATACACGACATCGTAATGTTCATAACCATTATCCTTGATTCTCCGCAGCGTTGTCTCATAATCCGCCTTGTCCTGCCAATAAAGTTTATCCAAATGAGCCACCATCACATTATCCAGCTTTAGCACGACATCGTCCTTTGAAAAATTCCGGAT